>JAQUVM010000131.1 GCA_028693355.1 Burkholderiales bacterium | reverse complement strand
TAAAGAACATGCTCCGTTTGGATTTACCATCACATTATAAGAGTGTCCAGCTTCAAAAGTTGTCACATCAAGTTTATCTTTACATACATACTGTGTGCCTTTTTTAGTTTTATTTGCATCACTATAAGTATTTATCAAAACTTTAGAAACCGTAAATGAGCTTGAGTTAGATAGCAAAACATCTAAACTACTACTATCTGTAACATATGAAGAAGTACTTGAGTCTTGAGAAGAAGCTAGAGTCCCCCATGATTTATTTTCATTAGCGCCCAACGCTATATCATTTCCACTAGAGTTCAGGCCACCCCATTCATAATATGCATCATTAATTACTAAAGTCGCAGTCACATACGGATAACTACCAGTATTACTAGATGCAGTATTAGATACTTGCATAATAAAGTATTTACCCGAAGTTCCACCATTTGTAGCACCATAAATTTCAGAGCTAAACTCACCAACTATAGCAAAGTTATCCCCATAATCAATAGGGTCATAGTCGGTATTTAATGACCACATCATTACCCCATTAAAGTATTTGTAAGTATTAGTATCTGCAATCATGGAATCTATATTTAATTTTAATTGCGCTAAAATAGTAGATTGATTATAAGATGTTCCTGCTGTAACTCCAAAAATATTATAATTATTATTTGCGCCAGCTGCATTAGCTACAGTTCCAACAACTACACTACTAGTTTCTGGAATGCAAACACTAGATGTACTATTTATATATGCAGAACAGTCTGCTTGTGTGCTATTATTTAAAGCTTTAGCCACGGCTGGAAAAAACGCAACTTGGCTTTCTGAATAACCATCTATAGTCCAATTACCGGTATTATATGTCTGTACAAAAACATAATCCACATAACCGCTAGCTATAGCAGGAGTATAGTTACTCTGAGCTGAGTTTGGATATCCTGATGTCAAAACCAAGTTTGTTGGATTAGTACTATCTACATTAGTTCCACTTGACTTATATACTTGGGGAGCCACACTTACTAAATACCCTTTATCACTAAATCCTTTAGCTAATGTTTTTATTTGATCAGCTGTAAATTCGCCTTCTAAATCAAGATCTACACCATTAATTTTTCCGTTTTTTAACCGACTATTATATGATTGTATCTGTGTGTCAATATTGCTAATTACTGCTGTTGTGTCAGTCATTGTACTTGCTTCACCAGTAGCACCGCCAATACTTAATAAATTAACTGCTCCGGCTGATTCACTATTTATAGCATTCTGAATTATATTTAAATAGCTATTATTCACGGTTGAAGTAGATGTATCAGCAAATCCAAAAATCAATACATTAGCTGCATTATATCCTTGAGATTGAATCAATGCTACTGCACCAGTTGCTGACATATCGATGTAAGAAGCTTTAATCATTGAGCCACTATTTACATTTACACTTGAAACTCCTACGATTGGTGATCCTGGTAAATTACTCGCAACGATATTAACAAAGCCATTATCTGGCATAGATGATGCACCAATTTGTAATTTACCTGTATTAGAAGATAATGCCGTAAGATTAGCTGAATTACTTTGATTTGTTGGCATAGCAACCAGTCCCAAATCATTAAATGTCTGAGATCCTGACACATTAATTTTTGTGTTTAAAGCTCGATTTGAATCAAGAGAAAATATGTTATTGGCAAGCTTTATTTTAGTCCCATCAGGAAGCACGGCTGTGCCATTTGGTTGAATTTGGGCTTGTGTGTTTACAGCTGATGATGTGTTATTGCTACCTGAACCACAACCAGATAAAGAAAAACCTAAAACGCCCCCTGTTACAAGTGACAATTGAATAATTTTTTTGCTTTTCATGATGTTACTCTAAAATATTATTAATATATGTAACCATATTATAAAAAAGAGAACAAAATTTAACAATCGTCAATTTTGACTATTGTTAAATCTCATTTATAAAAACCCCATGTAAATCATGATTTAATATAATAATACATGGTTTCCACAAAGATTTTGGTATGTTTTTATATAATCCTGCCTTTATTGCGGCATCCGTAAGTAATTTAGTATTAGCTCCTGCAATATTAAATTTTGGACATAATTGATTAGAAATAATTGAGGCTATAGTGCTACGAGATACATTTAATATCTCGCTAATTTTTTCCTGAGTTGCCCCGTTACTCAAAAGAAATAAGACCTCACGTTCACGATCAGTATATTGATCAGACTCAGATGAAATATACTGAACAGGTGGAGAAAGATGCCCTTGAAAACGTAATACATAGCTTTGGTTTGCAAACGATTGTATTGCTATGACGCTCCCATCTGGGTGTAAAACAGGAGTATATGTAGTAACATATGTAATAAGTTTATTATCATATGGTAGCATATCTATAAATTGAATAACTATGCACTTATCAATTACTAACTTTTGCAAATATAGTAACTTCTTCAAATATTGCTTGATATCATTCTTAAACTCAGGTGAATATGCCTCTTTAAAATATTTTCGTAAAATACTTTCATCTTCATAATCCGCAAATGAAATGCCACATAAGTCTTCCCAAGTACTAACGCCGACAGAATTAGCAGACTTATTTGTACATATTTCTATCTCATGTTCGCAGTTTATAATAACCGAAAATATATCTTTATCTAAAAAATTTTTAAAATCTGGAATTATTTTTTCATTCAAATAATTTTTATATTCTTCTTTCAACATTACCGCCATTTATTTAATAAGTCATTTATTATGCATTAATTATAGAGTTAGCTAATTTTTTTGCTGATGATACACAATCATTTAAAGCTACCCCATGATAAGCATTACCAACTATATATAAACCTCTATGATTTATTAATAATTTCTCAATATCTGTTACCAATTCGCAATGATTTAACTGATATTGTGGAATGGCATTTTCATGTCTAAAAACAACCTTAAATTCAGGTAACACATCTATACTCATTATTTTATACAAACTAGCTTGAGTTTTTTTATACAGTTCAACATCGCTTAAAGATAAAACATCTGGATTACTTGCGCCTCCTAGCATAGAGCGAAACAATATTTTATTATTCGGCGCACGATTCATAAAAATAGATGACTCCCAAAGCGTACCTAAAATTGGTGACTCTTCTTTATTAGCAAATAAATAACCAAATCCATTAGTATCACACTTAATATTATCTAGACTAAACCCTAGACAAACTACAGCCAATGGTGCATATTTAATTTGAGATAGCTTGTATGAGAGTGATTTATCAATATTTTTTAATAGTTCTGAGGTAATATATGATGGAGTTGATAAAATAATTTTACTTGCTGTAAATTGATGGTTTTTTGTAGTTATCATCCAATTTTCATTTAAAAAAGAAATATCTAGTACTCCATCATTACGAATAATATTTTCTTCGCCTATTGCATCATATAATGCATTAGTAAGTGTCTGAGTACCACTGGTAAATGAAGTTAGAACAGCTTTATGACTATCTGGTGCATTAGAATTATCATCGTGCTTCCTTACGAGCTTTATAAACCCTTTTAATAATCCACCATATTCTTGCTCTAATTGGTATAATCTTGGAAAACAAGCTTTAAGCGACATATTTTCAGGATTGCCTGCAAATATTCCGTTTGCCATAGGTTCAATCAATTTTTGATATGCT
>JAQUVM010000130.1 GCA_028693355.1 Burkholderiales bacterium | reverse complement strand
ACCATTTTCACTCTTTCTTCTTCTGTATATTTTCTTATAAAATTCATAAAAAACCTCCTCTCAAAGCTATAAATTAATTCTAAATTAACTGAGTTAATTATTCCAGCTTTATGAGGGGGTCTATGAGATTTTAACTATTCACTTTTACTTATTACTTATAATTCCTTCCCCTTTACTTGTTTTTCATTTATTCATAGAAAAGTATATATTAATACATATATCAATACACATATTAATACACAATAAAAGAGAGTATTAAAAAAATGTAAACAGTATCAAAAAAAATTTGGCGAAAAAAATAACATTCCGTTATGATAATGTTTACAACAGATATAGAATATTAATTTTTTTAATACACTAAGTTGGCACGGAACTTGCTATAAATATAAGTGTAAAAGGAATTAATGCGAGGATGATGCATAATGAATATTGTACTTGTAAGAATTGATGACAGATTAATACATGGTCAGGTGACAACAATTTGGTCAAAAGGTACAAAATGTCAAAGAATAATTGTATGTAATGATGATGTAGCAAAAGACTTAATTAGAAAGACACTTTTGGAGCAGGCTGTACCTACAGGAATCAAAGCAAGTGTTATAGGAATTAATAAGGCAATAAGAGTTTATAATAATTCAAAACACCAAAATGATAGGGTGCTGCTTCTATTCACTAATCCCAGTGATGTTGTAAGGATGGTTGAAGGTGGAGTGGACATAAAGAGTGTAAACATTGGTGGTATGTCCTTTAAAACAGGAAAGAAACAAATAACTAGTGCAATATCAGTAGATAATACGGATGTTGAGGCTTTCAAAAAATTAAATAAAAAGGGCATTGAATTAGAAATAAGAAAGGTTTTTTCAGATTCAAAAGTAAATTTGATGTCAAAACTAAAAAATCAAATTCGTTTTAGTTGTAAGCGATGTCATTAATTTTGGTTACAGGTTCTTCAGAACTTTTATATAAATTTTTCTGTAACAAATAAAAAATAGGAGGTATAAAGAGATGGTAGGAATTATTCTTGCTAGTCATGGAGAATTCGCTAAAGGTATATTGCAATCCAGTAAAATGATTTTTGGAGAACAAGAAAACGTAAAAGCTGTTACGTTGATGCCTAGTGAAGCTCCTGATGATGTTAAAGCAAAAATGAAAGATGCAATTGCATCCTTTGACAACCAAGATGAAGTTTTATTCTTAGTTGATCTTTGGGGCGGTACACCATTCAACCAAGCAAACAGTCTGTTTGAAGAACACAAAGATAAATGGGCAATTGTAGCTGGTATGAATCTTCCAATGGTAATTGAAGCTTATGGGTCACGTCTTTCAATGGAATCTGCACAGGAAATTGCGGCTAGTATCTTAAAAACAGCAAGAGAAGGAGTTAAAGTTAAGCCTGGAAAATTAGAACCAGCAGACACTGGTAAATCTTCTGTAACTTCTGCAAGGCAATCTAATGCAGGGGCACCTGGATCATTCGAATATGTTTTAGCTCGTATTGATTCTCGTTTACTTCATGGTCAAGTAGCAACTGCTTGGACAAAAACTATGCAGCCTACAAGAATTATTGTTGTGTCAGATGAAGTAGCTAAAGATGATCTTCGTAAGAAATTGATTCAACAAGCTGCTCCTCCTGGTGTTAAAGCTCATGTTGTTCCAGTTAATCAAATGATTAAACTTGCAAAAGATGATAAGCATTTTGGTGGAGAACGTGCATTGCTTCTTTTCGAAACTCCACAAGATGTGCTTAGAGCAGTAGAGGGTGGAGTACCTTTGAAGACAATTAATGTTGGATCTATGGCTCACTCTGTTGGTAAAGTTCAACCAAATAAAGTGCTTGCTTTCAATCAAGCAGATATTGATGTTTTCAATAAACTTAAACAAGCCGGACTAACTTTTGATGTTCGTAAAGTTCCAAATGATTCAAAAGAAAATATGGATCAAATAATTAAAAGAGCACAAGAAGAATTAAATAAATTAAAATAATCTAGCTATTTAAATAAAAAGGAGGATTAATAATCATGAGTCTAAATATAGTTCAAATGGTATTAGTCATTTTCGTAGCATTTTTAGCTGGTATGGAAGGCGTTTTGGATGAATTCGAATTCCATCAACCAGTACTCGCTTGTACGTTAATTGGCTTAATTACAGGCAATTTAGTGCCATGCCTAATCCTAGGTGGTATGCTTCAAATGATTGCTTTAGGATGGGCAAATATCGGTGCTGCTGTAGCACCTGATGCAGCGTTAGCATCTGTTGCATCCGCAATCATTTTAGTTCTTGGTGGGCAAGGTAAAGCAGGGGTTTCTTCAGCTATAGCCATTGCAGTTCCACTAGCAGTTGCAGGACTATTATTAGCAATTATTACTCGTACAATCGCTACAGGTATTATACATCTTATGGATGCTGCTGCTGAAGAAGGAAATATGGGAAAAATTGAGATGTGGCATGTCATTGCTATTATTATGCAGGGCTTACGTATTGCAATCCCAGCAGCTTTGATATTAGCAATTGGTGCTGGCCCTATCCGTTCATTGCTTCAAGCTATGCCTATTTGGTTAACAGATGGTTTAGCAATTGGTGGTGGAATGGTCGTTGCTGTTGGTTATGCAATGGTAATAAACATGATGGCTACAAAAGAAGTATGGCCATTCTTTGCAATTGGATTTGTATTAGCAACTGTTTCACAAATTACACTTATCGGACTAGGTGCAATCGGTGTATCCATAGCTCTTATTTACTTAGCACTTTCTAAACAAGGTGGCTCAGGTAATGGTGGCGGCTCAAATACCGGCGATCCATTAGGCGATATTATTGATAGATACTAAGAAAGGAGAGAAAACGAAAATGGTAAAAAAATTGAAATTAACAAAAAAAGATCGTATTTCTATTTGTTGGCGTTCAACTTTCATTCAAGGTTCATGGAATTATGAAAGAACACAAAGTGGTGGCTGGACATTCGCATTAATTCCTGCAATTAAAAAATTATATAAGACTAAAGAAGAACGTGTCGCTGCATTGAAACGTCATCTAGAGTTCTTTAACACTCATCCATACTTAGCTTCACCAATAATTGGAGTAACATTAGCATTAGAAGAAGAACGTGCAAACGGTGCACCAATCGATGACGTAACTATTCAAGGTGTTAAAGTTGGTATGATGGGACCTTTAGCAGGTATCGGAGACCCAGTTTTCTGGTTTACTGTTAGGCCAATTTTAGGTGCATTAGCTGCTTCTCTTGCTATGACTGGTAATATCCTTGGACCAATTATCTATTTTATTGTTTGGAATGCTATCCGTATATCATTTATGTGGTCTACACAAGAATTTGGTTACAAAGCAGGTTCTCACATTACTGATGATTTAACAGGTGGAATACTACAAGACGTTACAAAAGGAGCATCCATCCTTGGTATGTTTATTTTGGGATCATTAGTTAATAGATGGGTATCTGTTAAATTTACACCAGTAGTATCATCTGTTAAGTTAAGTGTTGGTGCCTTCATTATTTGGAGTAAACTTCCTTCTGGAGTAAGTGGTATTAAACAAGCTTTGTTGCAACAACAAGCAGGCTTGTCACTAACTGATCATAAGCTAACAACACTCCAAAATAACTTGGATACATTAATTCCTGGACTTGCAGGATTAGCATTAACATTTAT
>JAQUVM010000045.1 GCA_028693355.1 Burkholderiales bacterium | reverse complement strand
GCTCATAGAGCCGCGCTAATTTCTCCTCCAGTATATTTTATTGCATTACCAGAAAATAAATCCAGTAAATTGACCACTGTATTTGCAATTGGTATATTTTGCCAGAACTCTGGATTCATCGCAAAATTATATGCAGAAGTTAAATTATTAAAGCTATAATACATTGAAGCGATTAAAACATAAGCATTTAAGTTAACTTTTAATCCAGATGCATATGGAGCACTCACTATACGCCAATTATTCATTTGACCTGCAACATGGCTTACATTTGCAATAGTATTATTACTTTCAAATGAAACTGGACTGCTCTCTCCACAAACATAGTTTGAACCTATAGGAGCATGAGAACAATTAAATAATGCATCATTCATATCAGCAAAATCAAAATTCATTTGATCTTGCAAAGCATATGCTCCTTCTTGTGGAGTTGTTATTTTTAAAGTAAGTTTATTATTCGCTAATAAATTTGCAGAGCTACCTTGAGCCATTTGAGAGGCTTTTAATGCATATCCGCCACCCTCTGAGTATCCTGTAATCATTAAAGGTAAATTTGACTCACTTTGATTTGGATTAGTTTTTGCCAAAAGTTGACGTAATGCAGGAAACATATAAAAACCAGACAAAGCATTATTTTCTGGATATGCTACATATGGATGAACATTATTCCAATCAGCTCCCATACCTATATAATCAGGAGCTACTACTGCAAAACCACGTGATGCATAAATTGATGCCAAGTTTGCTAACGTAGCAAAACCTACAGGATCTGGTGATGGCTGAGCACAATAACTTGGTTGAGTAGATGAAAACATTATACACGATGGTACTTGATTTTTACCAAATGCAGTTGGATGATAATATAAAACCACACCACGGATAGCTGTGCCTCTAGGAACAATAATAATACCTGATGCAGTACGTTCAATTTGTGCTGGATTTGTTTGGCTGTTTTGACCAGGAGCTTTATACTTAATTGCATATGCATTTACCGCTTGAGATATTGCTCTAGCTGGAAGCCCACTTGATGTCACATTTACATTGTAATCTTCTAACGTATTAGCTATATTTGCTGACTCATATGCATAAATTGGTTTGCCATAATTGGCTCCTTCACCAATAGACTCTCCATACTTACCAGTATTTAACATTTGGGCATATAATGGAGATTGTGAAAAAATAGGAATAGTAGTTCCAATCGCACCACCAGTACCTGGCAACAATTTTAAATCTTGTGACTCCATACTTACAACACCGCCGTAATTAGTTTCTGGTAAACTTTCATGACCACCACTATTACATGCAATAACTGACAATGAACTACCAGCAACCACCGATAACGCTAATACCTGCTTGAACTTCATAGATAAACTTCCTTAATAAAACTGCTATCATAAATTCTCTTTCAAAGTTTTTGCATATGTAATAAAACATACTCAAGACACCCCACAATTCGTGGAAGTTTTGAAACAATCATAATAGCAGCCACAATTACTATTACAGCATGATACACTAAAAATGTAATTAATACACACATTTATATAATGCAGCACAACATAATATGGTAATATAAAAATACTAACTTGTATTAGTTTAGATTTAATCTGACAGTTCTTAATATTATAATGTAACGAGTTAAAAGGATTGTAAAAATATCTAGCTTATAAGGTATGATAATAGTAAAACTAAAGTTCGTCACCCTCAAACCAATGGCATCTGTGAGCGTTTTCATAAGACTATGAAAAAAGAGTTTTATGGTATTACATTCAAAAAGAAAATATATCAAACACTGGAGGTTACAAGTTGATCTTGATTTATGGATGCAAAAGTATAATGAATTTCAATCATATTCATGGAGCCATTATTATGGTAAAACACCAGTACAACCATTTCTAAATGCAAAGATATTGCACAAGAAAAAAGATGTGATATGCTTACAGAAAAAGCTGACAGTTTTTACGCGTTTGCACATTCAATAAAAACTGTCAGTTAAGTAGCTATTGTCAGATAAAGTCTAAGCTTCTACAACTAATAATACGCTTTTACATTATAATTATCTGATTATTATACTTACCACTATTCTATATAATTATTTTATATAAAACCAAAATTTAGTAATTAATTGTAAATATTTCGGCATCACCAGCAATCTTAGTATTAACCTCTGTACCATACCATAATCCATTATCGCTACTAACTACCCATATGCCATTACTATAGTTAGCACTATTAAAATTAGTACCATTTATGTATGCTTTAGTCCAAGATTTACCATCCAGAGAAGTATATAAGCCATCTGAACCACCAGCAACCCAAACTCCATTAGCTGCATATACAAAATTAAAACTAACATTAACATTGCTTGATAACCATGATTTACCATCTATCGAATATAATATTCCTTTATTACCGACTGCCACCCAAATATTATTTGCAAAATAAATAGCGCTTACTTTATTATCAACTCGTTTGGATGTCCACAAAATTTTATCAAGTGAATAATATAAAATATCACCTTTACTCGCAACCCAAATATTATCCGCATACATTACGGTATTAAAATCACGAGCATAATCAATAATTAATGGTTCATTATTTACTATATCACTATATGGCTTATTCCATACTTTTCTCACAAAAGGAATTCCTCCCCATCCAAAACTCCAAGCTGAAGCCATAATATCAGCTTCATGATAGTACTCTTCCTCATGGGTTTCTGCTTGAGGAAATTTACTATAATCAAATTCATACCATTCATTATTAATATAGAATAGTTTTCTTGGTTTAATCCCAAGAAGAATCTCATCAACTCCCCAATTTTTTCCATCTTCTGAATTAATCGAATAAAATATATTGTCAAAGACAAAAAATTTATTATTATAAAAATAAACAGTCCTATTTCTATTCGTGTATAACCTACGATGTGACAAATTCTGAACTAAAAACCAATCCACTCCATTGCTAGAATAATATAGACCATTTCTATTAGCTCCACTAGCTACCCACATTTTATTACCATAGGCCACCGAGCTAAAATTGCCAGATTCAATCTTTGAAATTATCCAAGTTTTACCATCATTGCTATAGTACAAACCATTATCACTAGGTGATACCCACACACCATTACCATAATAGGCTTTAGCAAATTTTCGGTCAGAAATATTTGACTGTTTCCAATCAATACCCTCTACAGTTGATGTAATAGTTGATTTATATTTAGCCGTCAGTTTTATCTCTGGTGAAACAGGATCTTCGTACTGCCCTCCACCATTACTATTTAACTGCGGACTACTATTTGGTGCAGCTGTAGCATTTGTTTTTATATCTAGGATATCTTCAACAACTGGCTCACCACTTGATTGCTCTGACATTTTATAAATAAGCAAACATTCTTCAGATTGTTTTAAACTTGAAATTTTGTTTGTGTCATTATTTATACTATCAGGTGTCCCACATTCTGGATACTTACCATAGATACTATCTACTCCATTATTTTGGCGATGTTGTAGCATAAATATATTATCTTTACCACTTTTAAGCCTGATGCCATTTGGTTTTATTTCTAAAACCTTATTCTCATTATAAGAAATATTTTGCACTCTAACTATTTGATATTTATCCAAATTACCCTTAACTGCAGACGTAAAATATTGGCTCTCAAACGGCATTATTTGGCGAATTGAATGCACAGTTTGAATATTTGACATAGTAATGGGTAAAGTTACCGCAGTATGATTTAAATCATCATAAATAAGGTATGTTCTTGTTCCAAAATTTTGTATCGGAATTTTCAATTCATTATTTTTTATTTTGAATTTAGCTATGACATACATATAGCATGTTTCACCTTTCGCTATTACTTCTTTACTTTGGCAACCAACCTCTGGATTTGGATCAATAAATTGAACACTACTTTCTTCAAGATTCCAATTAAAACTTGGATTACCTCCTTTCGTTAAATGCTTTATAGACCAACTTTCTTTCGCATTCTTTAAAGCTAATAACATAGGTATACCATTGCCATAATAGTTACCAAACTTTGGTTGCGGGGAAAACATTTGATGTGCACCAGTAGAAGCACCATCTAAAGCAGCAAAACATCTTCCAAAGTCCTCACCACCTTTATATCCATAGTATTTATCATCGGATGGAAATCTTACTGGTGGAATTATTACTTTATTTGATAACTCTTTATTGCTACCATCATAATTCGTACTCGCACCTATATTACATCCAACCACTCCAAGTAACGATATGGCAATTAATATAGCATATTTTATTATTGATTTCATATATCTCCTTAATATTCTTATCTTAATATAAAATTTATTATTATAAATAGCAATCATAATTAATAATTACTATTCATTATTAATTATGATGGGTTTTCTAATAAATTAATCACTTCTATTCGATTTGAACTTGAAATTAACTCGTTTGGACGAGCTGTCAGCATATCAATTAAATTAAGTTTTGAGCTATATATCTTTAAGTTATTAATTGCATATATCCCTTCTAAATCCATATCATAAGGGATCTCTATTTTAAGATTTTCACCATTTGCATATAAAAAATTCCTACCAAATTTTTGATCATCAAATGGATTAATAATGAATTGATATGCCAAATTCTGAATTACAAATTGACCTTTATCTGGATCTTGATATGCAATAAGAGGATCTTGTTTTGCAACATTTAACCAATTTCCATCACAGTTCAACGCATACTTATTTTGCACCTTATTAGATATTGGCGCCATAAAGCAACTTCCAATTAGATCATAATCAGACAATACTGGATTATCTGTTTTATTTATTAACCCGTATAACTCTACTCCATATGCACCATCTCTTAGATAACTTAATGTCTGAATAGATAGTGGATCCAGCTTATATTTGTCTTGTTCTAATGCATTATCAATATTTTTTTTAATATTTAAACACTCATTTGTTACATATCCTCTATAGCAGCTCATTACATGATAAACAGGAGCATTATAAACTTCATTAATTTGTTTACCTAATTTATCAACAACTCTATCTAATATGCGAACAGTTGTAGCTGACAATTTTCCATTTAAAGCAAATAAATAATGTTTTGCAAAATTATAATTTGCAACTGTATTATCATAGTCAGTTGTTATCTTCTCCATAGTATTTAATAACTCTGCACTTGGATGTAACAAATATGGCCGAACTTGTATACTGCTCCAAGGTTGAGCTACAGTATTAGAATAATATAATTTACTCATATCGATCTGTGAACCATTTGGTGAAATTTGTTCTTTCATAGTCTGTGCATAATCAATGATTGCATCAATCATTTGATTGCAAGAATTTGAATCTTTTGTCGGATCACCACAATCAAGAACAGGATAATTACCTGATACATTTGCACGTTTACCAAATATATCATTTAACTTATGTGGTTCACCTCCTTGTTGAAATGCACTCAAAGTCAATTCAGAATGAATTTTTTGGCTTGAAGACGCATGACGAATAGCAGCTGCAACACTAGCAACTCCATAGCTTCCTTTTAACTCAGCTTCCATTTTTTGTTGATCATTATGAGAATTAAACTTCAATGTCAGTTTAACAGCTAACACTACACCAGCATCCATTTGAGAAATAAATTTATCGCCACACATTTGTTCAAATTCAGTCTTATCTCCGTAAGAAATTAACTCTTTTGCAACTGTTGTCAAGGCATTTGCACTTTCGCCTAAAACACCATCTTTAAATGTAGCTACTCCAGCATATTTATACAAATAAATAATATTTGTTGCATACTTATTATCTTTTGATGCATTAGCAAAAGATGCTGCTGCCGACACTGAGAATCTATCACCACCATATTTACCACTTACATCAACATTAAGGCTTTTTTCTAATATTGATAAATCAGAACTCTTACTAAAATCAATCAATGTCTGTGGATTACTTATTGTATATGGCAACTCTTTATTTTGCATAGCAATTAAACATGATTGAGACGATACTACCGTATTAGTAGTACTATCCACACCTGCACCCATTCTTGTTATAAAATTAGCATCTTTTAGACTATTTGAATTACTCATTGATGATGAGTTTACACCCCCACTATTACAACTTATTAACATAGCTGATGCACTAGCACCTAATAATGCTATAAAGATTTTCTTCATTAAAACTACTCCTTATAAAATATTAATGAAACTGTTAAAATAATTTTTTTATAAAAATTAATGGTTCACTTCCACTTACTAAAAAATCATTCTCTTTTAATGACACCTCTGCCTCATATAAATCAGTAGACATATCATCTAAAAGCAATTCAATTTTATTATCTGCACCATATTTAAATAAAGCATCACTCTCTCCAATCTTATAGTTATAAGACAAATTATTTAGTGTAAGACTCTTTTCATTTCGTAGAATTGTTAAACCATTTTGTACATTATTTATAATATGCCCATCACAATTGATTAAAAACTTGTGCACATCAAAACCAGAGCTTGGATATACATCGCAACTAATAATTTTATTTTCAGATGTATTTACTTTTAAATCAGCATAATAAATATTAGACATAATATAACTTTCTAAAGGTAGTATCACTTCATAGTTATCCAATATTTGTTGTCGTCTTAATTTAGTTTTATTAACGGAATCAATACATCGATTGTTTAAATAGCCGACTCCACAATTCTCGGCTAATTGATTACGAGTATCATCATAATTAGCAATCAACTTTTTATATAAATCCTGAATTGTGTATATATTCCTAATAAATTGACTTTTTACATTTGGGGTTTTGTTTAATAGTTGAAGATAATTGTTAATAAAAATCTCCTTAGCAGAATCATTTTCTATTATACGATATAATTCATATAATGCCGACTGCACAGTTATACTTCTTTCAGAAAATAAAATATTCACTCCTAGCTGTCCCCAAGAACTAAGCACAGGACTTGAATAATAATAGTCAGATTTATTATTTAATTGGGCTTTCAATGTATTAGCATAATCAATTACTTCATTAATTAAACCAACACAATCTTTATCATCGCCATTAACTCCACTACAATTTAAAGCTGGATAACCATTTTGATCTATGTTACCTCCATGCCTGATAAACAATTGAGTTAATAAGTCAGGGTTTCCACCCAACTGTAATGCTGATGCTGTGATAGTAAATTTAGTACCATTTTGTTTTTGCTTTAACTTTGCAAGAACTCCATTTATCCCACCTAAGCTAGAAGTACTTGAATCAAAAGATTTCTTTTCTGAACGAGATGCAAAATTCAAAGTTAACTTCATTAATACAATAGCGCCAGCATCAAGCTCTGAAACTATCTTATCACCACACATTTTGCGGAAACTATCTGGGCTATTTTTTAATGCTTGCTGTGCTTCATTTGTTAAAGATTTTATTCCCTGTACATCACTTCCATCATTAAAGATTGCTTTACCAGATAGTTTATATACATAATTAATATTCATCGTAAAATCATCATCTTGTGATGTTTTTGCATAATGATGAGCAACTCTTAAGGTTTTAAACCCCAAATTTATTTTTGCTTCAAAATCAAAGCCAAATGCTCTTTTTACTGTTTTAGAATCAATTGATTGTGAGAAATCAATACTTGCACTAGGTGATATTATTTGTACATTATTTAGATTATTACCATAAATAGAACAAGTTTTACTATGAGTTGACATACCACTTGAAGTATCATATGTACCACCTATGTTATACAATGAATTACTTGGAAAAGATGTATCAACAACTGCTATAGATTTTTGATTATAACCATTTGATTTACTGCTACCTACTTGATTAGTGCACCCAACAAGAGAGAATAAAAATAAACCACAAATAAAAAAACACTTAAATGTCATACCGGAACCTACCAATAAATTAAATCACAATTTGCATATGATAAATGCATAAATTAACATAATCAAAGATTATAATATAAATCATTCCATTAGGAACATAATGATATGGACTGTCAACATTGAATTCCGCAAATTACAAACCTCAAAAAACAAACATTTTTATATCAATTTATATATTCATTACAACTGTATTTATGTTTAATAGTGCATAACTTACATACTTAGTGTTTATAACCATAAATAATCACAAGTATAGCGTCGGAATAACACCATCAAAAATAAATGAATTTAATTATTAAAGTTGTAGGATTTTTGCTATTTCATGATTGATGTAAAATGTACATATAAATGGTTACAATGTTTTATGAATTAAAATTAACTTACTTTAAATATATTTCACTAGCTTATATTTTGATTTTTATCAATCTAGTAGTATATGTAGTTAACTCATTTTTAATCTGTACACCTTGATTAGTTCATATCCCACTACCTATATGCGCCATCACTCATTGCATTGTAAGCCTTAATCTGAAGATAACTACAATATTGCTCAATATTATTAACAATAAAAAATCCCACTTCAAAAGAAGTGGGATAAATTTACTAAGTTTACTCTTGCTATTATTTAGTTAGATCTGGGCATTTACCGCTATTTTTCCCACCTTTAAGCATATTCTCAAATGTACACATTGCAACTATATTACTAAGTACAAACATATTATTATGATCCATTGGAACAGCCGTATATGCATTATCTGCTATACTTATTGCTTTCGTAGATGCCCAATAACTACTAGCATTTTTAACTTTGTCAAGTAATCCTGGCGATAATAATACTAACTCATTTGTTAATTGTGCATTGTCTATAGTTGAGGATTCAACCATACTTATATTTTTAATATTATTACATGGCATGACCGAAGAAACCATGGCTTCATCACCAACAAATTGTTTACCATATTTCATACATGAATATGCTTGATGAAAATTTAAAGTTGCAACTACTGAATCATACTTCATATTGATGAAATTAATTGGTAAGATAGTATGCCAATTATATGTTGACCCCTTTTGCATCAAATGTTTGAATTGTGGTGATGTTCTGATTCCATAGTTAACAAATGCTTTAGCAGAGTTATTGACTCCGTACCCCATATTAATATTAACACCTTTCAAATTAGCTACTTTAGGAAATATTGCTGGATTACTCATACCTGATCTCTTGAGCATACTTGCAGCACCTCTAGTATCACCACCAAGATAAAATGTCATATTATGTGATTCATTAACATTATAACTAATACCTTCTATATTTTTCATTCTTAATGAATTTTCATGTAATGATGTATAGATATTCTCATCTTTATAATTTATACCATTCCCATTAAATAAATTAAATAAATTTATGACTTGACCTTTAATTTGTATGGATGACCAAAATTGATGATTCATAACAAAATCATATGCCGATGATAAATTATTAAAATCATAGTACAGTGATGAAGCTAATACATATCCAGTTAACGTTGGTTTATTACCTGCTGCTATCATTGCATTCACAATATTCCAATTATTCATTTTAATAACGTCTTCATTCATCTTAAATGATGATAAACTTGGATTTTCTTTATTAAGTTCCACCTCAATCATTTTACTTTCGCTACATACAAAACTAGATCCTTTGGGTTTATTTGCACAATTAAACATTCCATCACTTAAATCAGCAAAAGCAAAATCCATTTGATCTTGCAAAGAATATGCACCTTCTTGTGGAGACGTAATTTTTAATTCTAAATGATTGTCTTTTAGTATTTTTGCAGATTTACCCTGTGCTAATTCTGAAGCCTTAAGTGCATATCCCGCACCTTCAGAAAATCCTGTAATCATAAGCGGTAAGTTTTCTGTGCTTACTATACCTTTTTCATTAAGTATATGCCGAAGTGCTGGAAACATATTAAAACCAGATATTGCATTAATTTCAGGATATGCCACATATGGATGTACATTATTCCAATCAGCTCCCATACCCAAATAATCAGGGGCAACAACAGCAAAACCACGAGAGGCGTAAATAGAAGCCAGATATGCAAAAGTATTAAACCCTTTATTATCACCCTTATCTGCTGTAATATTACAATATTCAGGTGTAGTTGTAGATTTATTAATACAAGATGGAACTAGACTCTTACCAAACTCTGTAGGGTGAAAATATAATACTACCCCACGGATTTTCTTATCTGGTGTATCTGGTACAATAACTAACCCTGATGTAGTACGTACAATTTGCATTGGATCTGTATCATGATTTTGTCCAGGTGTTTTATACTCTATAGAGTATGCCTCGACATCTTTAGAAACTGAAACATTTTTAAATGTTTTAATGTCAACATTAAAATCATCTTTAGTATTTTTTATATTGGATTTTGCATACGCATATGTGGTATCAAGACCTGATGCAAAACTACCCAGATCAAGAGTTTTTTCAAATAGAGACCAACTTTCCCCATTTTTATCAAAAATATTAAACGTCTTATTTCCATTGTAGTTTTGCTGTTTTATTGAAATAACTTTACCATAATTCGCATTAGGCAAACTCTCATGTCCGGAGTTGCATGCAATTAATGATAATGTTCCACTTGATACCATTATTGATATTAAATATTTTTTAAATTTCATATATTTTTATTACACTTCCTTAAATATTTTTATTATTTGTTTGCATTTTTATAATTATTTTTATTGGCTGCATAAACCACACATTGATTCTATATTAGCATATCACAAATGCAACATTGTAATTGATTGTAACAATAATGTCAAAAAAACCATTATTGCAATGCAACCTAATAAGTATAATTTCACAAAAATTATAAAAACAAATGCAAAAGCCTAGTTATAATAACTAGGCTTTAAAAAATATAAATGGTCTGTATATAATTACATTATTTATCCAGTATAAACTACTTTACTCTCATACCTGGCAATGCACCATCATGAGGCTCTAAAATATAAAGACCATGACCTTTATCTTCAAAACTTGCAGCCAAAACCATACCTTCACTCATACCAAACTTCATTTTACGAGGAGCTAAATTTGCTACCATTACAGTATGTTTACCTACTAAAGTTGCAGGATCATAAGCTGATTTAATACCAGCAAATACATTACGTGTTTCACTACCAATATCTAAAGTAAGCTGAATTAGCTTGTCAGCACCCTCTACATGATTAGCCGCAACAATTTTTGCAATACGTAAATCAATCTTGCTGAAATCATCAATTGCGATAGTTTCTGCAATTGCTTCATAATTATATTTACTTTCAACTTTTGTTTCTACTACTGTTGTATCTTGCTTATTTAATTCAATAACCTTATCTATCATATCTTGCTCTACTCTCGTAATCAAATGTTTATAATTATTTATAGTATGATCTACCAATAGTAAATCTAAATCAGACCAAGTTAATGGTTTAATATTTAAAAATTCTTCAATTTCAGAAACTAAATTTGGAACTATTGGTTTTAAATAAATCGCAAAAACTCTAAATGCATTTAATAATGTTGTGCATACTTGATGTAAGTCATTTTCACGACCCTCTTCTTTTGCTAATAGCCATGGCTTCATATTATCAACATACTGATTAACATCATCAATTTTTGCCATAACTAATTTTATCGCTTTGGCAAATTCACGAGAACTATACAAATCATTTAATTCAGTATTTATTGATAAGATATCATTTAATAATGATTTATCAATAATGGAACTAGCTAATTTATTATTAAATTTTTTGCTAAGAAATCCAGCCGAACGTGAAGCAATATTTACATATTTGCCTACTAATTCTGAATTAATTCTAGCGATAAAATCATTAAATGATAGATCAATATCTTCAATCTTAGCTGTCAATTTACTAGCTATATAGTAGCGGAAAAATTCTGGATTTAAACCACTATCTAAATAACTTCTGGCAGTAATAAATGTGCCGCGCGACTTTGACATCTTTTCGCCATTAACTGTCAAAAATCCATGCACGCATAAGCTGTTTGGTGTACGATACCCAGCATCATGTAATACAGCAGGCCAAAATAATGCATGAAAATATAAAATATCTTTACCAATAAAATGATATATCTCAGTATCTTCAGCATTCCATAAACCATTAAAATCTAAGCCTTTTTCTTTGCAGAAATGCATAAAGCTACTCAAATACCCTACAGGAGCATCAAGCCATACATAAAAATATTTACCTGGAGCATCTGGAATTTCAAAACCAAAATATGGTTTATCACGAGAAATATCCCAGTCTTGTAATCCACCATCAAGCCACTCTTGCATTTTATTTTTTGCTTCTACTTGTAGGCGTCCCTTACTACTTAACCAAGAAGCTAAAAACTCACCAGCTTCGCTAAGTTTATAAAAATAATGCTCAGATTCACGCATAACAGGCTTAGAGCCTGATACTACCGAAAATGGATTGATTAAATCTGTCGGTGAGTAAGTTGCTCCACATTTCTCACAACTATCACCATATTGGTCTTCGGCCTTACATTTAGGGCATGTTCCTTTAACAAATCTATCAGGCAAAAACATTTGCTTTTCTTCGTCAAATAATTGACTGATTGTGCGTGTTGCTATTTTATTATTTGCCCGTAATTTATTATAAATATCATATGCACATTCTTTATTTTCTGGTGAATTAGTTGAATAAAAATGATCATAACTAATCCCAAAACCAGCAAAATCAGCCGTATGTGAAGCATAAAAATTAGCAATTAACTCTTCAGGTGTAATTCCTTGTTGCTCAGCTTTTAACATAATTGGAGTACCATGTGTATCATCAGCACAAATAAAATAACACTCATTGCCCAACATACGTTGAAAACGTACCCAAATATCTGCCTGAACATGCTCAGTCATATGTCCTAAATGTATGTGACCATTTGCATATGGTAATGCACAAGTTACAATCTTTCTCATTTATACTCTTTGTCTTTAAATCTTGGACTTATGTCTCACTCAAAAAATCTTCCTCATGCACCTTAATGTACACGTCGTCATATTCTTATCAATATTCCTAGTCCAAAATAGGAGTACTGTGAGTATCTACTTATTTAGTTTTCAAATACCATAGTAATTCAGTAAACCTTTAACTATGCTAAAATAATGCATAAAATTCTAACTAAAGGAATACTAATGAATCAAAATAGTATTATAGCACATCGCGTAAAGCAAGGCTTAAAGCGCATTACAAATATAAAAAACATCATAGCAATTACGTCTGGTAAAGGTGGAGTTGGTAAATCAACCACAGCAATCAACTTTGCAGTATCTTTAGCAAAACAAGGCTTAAATGTTGGAATATTAGATGCTGATATTTACGGCCCATCACTACCAAAATTGATTGGTGCAGAAGACTATAAGCCAGAAGTTAGCCCTAGTAATAAATTTATGCCACTTGATAAGTACGGCGTAAAGACAATGTCATTTGGCTTTTTAGTTGATAGCTCACAAGCTACTATTTGGCGAGGAGCAATTGTTAATAAAGCTCTTGAGCAAATGTTAAATGATACAGAATGGGGAGAGCTTGATGTTTTAGTTATCGATATGCCTCCTGGTACTGGTGATATTCATTTAACTATAGGACAAAAATTTCCGATTACTGCTACTATAGTGGTAACTACTCCACAAGATATTGCGCTTATTGATGTAGGTAAAAGTATTGGTATGTTTGAAAAACTAGCTATTCCATGTATTGGAATTGTGGAAAACATGGCAGTTCATACTTGTATAAACTGTGGACATAGTGAAGAAATTTTTGGTCATGGTGCTAAAGATAAGCTTAAACAAAAATATAATTTGGACTTATTAGGTCAATTACCACTAGATGCTAATATTTGTACACAAAGTGATAATGGGACTCCTATTGTCTTAAACAATGAAAACATAGCAAACATCTACAATAACATTGCCAAATTATCTCTAGATAAATTAGCTGAACTTCCAAAAGATTATTCTACGCTTATCCCAGAAGTAAAAAAAATCTAAGTAAAAACTCATCTATAAATTAGATGAGTTTTACTATTTAAATTATTATGATTTATAAATATCAATATATGTTTTAGCCGCTACATCCCAGCCAAAATCTTTTGCCATTGCTATTTTTTGAAATCTATTCCATTCTGTTTTACGGCTATATAAGGCAAATGCACGACGCATAGCAGATTTAAACTCATCTATGTTAAATGCATCAAAAACAAAACCTGTAGCAATTCCATCATCCAAATTTTCTAATGAACTATCTGTTACAGTGTCTTTTAATCCACCAACTTTACGCACCAATGGCAATGTGCCATAAGCCATACCATAAAGCTGAGTTAAACCACATGGTTCAAAACGAGAAGGAACTAAAATAACATCTCCGCCTGCTATCAAACGATGTGCATGATTTTCATCATAACCAAGCTGTACTGCAATTGATTGAGGAAATTCTGTAGCTAATTCTGTAAATGCTTCTTCAATTTCTTTTTCACCAGAGCCGAGTATTGCAAGTTGACCACCTTTTCCTACTATATCACGAGCAGCCTCAACTACCAAATGTAAACCCTTTTGTTCTGTTAATCTGCTCACAACTACAAATATAGGTTTATCATCTTGTTCTTCTAAACCTGTATGAGACTGTAATGCTTTACGGCATTCACTCTTGCCTTCTAACGATTTAATTTCATAATTTTTAGCTATCGTAGTATCGTTTGCTGGACTCCAAACATCTGGATCTACCCCATTTAATACACCATATAGATCATGAGCTCTAGACAATAACAAACCATCTAGCCCACAACCTTGTTCCTTACCTTGGATTTCTATCGCATAAGATGGGCTAACTGTAGTAATCTTATCTGCAAAATATAACCCTGCCTTAAGAAAAGAAACTTGTCCATAAAACTCTAAACCATCAACACTAAAGTATTTTTGCGCCAATTCAAGCTCATTGTAAACATAATCAGGAAATACTCCTTGGTAAGCTAAATTATGCACCGTTAAAATTGTCTTAGCTAGCTTAATACCAGTGTATTCTTCAATTGAGCGGATATATAAAGGTGTTAATCCAGCATGCCAATCATGTCCATGAACTACATCTGGTACCCATTCTTGATCTAATGAAGCAGCTAACTGAGCAGCTACCCAACTAAGTAAAGCAAAACGTAAATAATTATCACTATAAGCTATACCATCTTTATCTGCATATGGATTACCTATGCGATTATATAATTCTGGTGCCTCAATTACATAAGCTTCTACCCCATTTAATGTTCCAAATAAAACTCTTACAGATGAAGCACCAAATTTATTTGTAATTTCTTTGACGATGATTTTATTTTCCAAACTTTCAATAAAAGCAGGAAATCCAGGTACTAATAAACGATTAGCTATACCAAATTTATCTAATGCTTGTGGTAGAGCTCCCGTAACATCTGCTAGACCACCTGTTTTTAAAAACGGAAAAACTTCACTACAAACGTGTAATACTTTCATTACCCTATTCCTTAAAACTAAAGCGAGACACAAATATCTCGCTATTACAAATTTATTAAGTTTACATCACTTAGGATATGTCTTTAACGATAATACTCAACACGATATGTTATAGTAAAAATCAGATTAAAACACGTATATCATAGTTAATGTGACATAAACTATGTGCTTACAATTTAGCTAACATATCTTCAGTAATTAAGACCACACCACTGTCAGTTCGGAAGAAACGCTCTGCATCATGCTCTGGATTATCACCAATATTTAAACCATTAGGTATTTTACAACCTCTATCGATTACTACATTACGTAAACGACAACCTTCGCCGATTTCTACTTCTGGCAAAATAACCGCTTTTTCAATATGGCTAAAAGACCCTACTCTTACATTAGAAAATAAAACTGTATGAGATAGATATGAACCAGCAACAATACATCCTCCAGACACAATCGTATTATGCACTACACCATTTACACCATTTGGATCTGGAATAAATTTAGCAGGAGGTAATTGCTCTTGATATGACCAAATCGGCCAATTTTTATCATAAACATTTAATTCTGGCATATTTGATGCCAAATCTAAATTTGCAGACCAGAATGCATCAACAGTACCAACATCTCGCCAATAAGCCTTACCACCTTGGTTTTGTTGTACACTTGACATGCCAAATGGATGAGCTAATGCTTGCCCTTCACTAACCACATGAGGAATAATATTTTTACCAAAATCATGTTCAGAATTTGGATTAGCTAAATCTTCTTCTAATAGATCATATAAATATTGAGCATTAAATATATAAATACCCATTGATGCCAAAGAAACATTTTCATTACCTGGCATTGTAGGAGGTACCGCAGGTTTTTCAACGAATGATTTGATAGTACGATCATCATCAATATCCATAACACCAAATGCACTTGCTTCTTCTTTAGAAACTTCAATACAACCTACTGTACAGCCTTTACCACTCTCGACATGATCTAGGAGCATTAAAGAATAATCCATTTTATAAATATGGTCACCAGCTAAAATCAAAACATATTCAGGATTATATGATTTCATAATGTCCACATTTTGGTAAACTGCATCAGCAGTTCCACGATACCAATCTGTTTCGTTCAAACGCTGTTGTGCTGGTAATAAATCAATAAACTCTCCACGTTCTCCACGCAAAAAATTCCACCCACGCTGTAAATGGCGTAATAATGAATGTGATTTATATTGTGTAACTACACCAATTTTACGAATTCCTGAGTTAATGCAATTTGATAATGCAAAATCAATAATACGGAATTTACCACCAAAGTAAACCGCTGGCTTAGCTCTATTATCTGTTAATTGCATTAAACGAGATCCACGTCCACCTGCCAAGACAAGAGCCATCGTGCGTTTAGGTAGTTGGCGTGATAGTGATAATTGCTCTAAAGAAGACTTCATAAATATTCCCCAAAAATTACTTTTACTTATTTTAACTCAAATCACAAAAAGCATATGCAAAATATTACATATTTACGTTATAACCGTAGGTTTTAACATCTTAGTCCTTAATTTTATTTCTGCGATTTCATCTGCAATTTTTATTAAACTAATCAATGCATCTTGCGTATCTACATTAAATTTGCTAGAATCAGATTCATACTTTTCTAGGTACACTCGTAACGTTGCACCATCTGTACCAGTACCTGATAGACGCATAACTATACGAGAGTCATCTGCAAAAATAATTCTTATACCTTGCTTATTTGATACTGAATTATCAATTGGATCAGTATAACTAAAATCATCAGCAAGAACAACCTGATAACCATAAAAAACTTGTCCCACTAGACTATCTAATTTGCTACGTACATTATCAAGCAAATCATTAGCTATTTTTGTATCAATTGCTTCATAATCATGTCTAGAGTAAAAATTTCGCCCAAATTTAGACCAATGTTCATTAACTAATTGATTAACACTCTTACCTGTTACTGCAACTAAATTTAACCAAAAAATAACAGCCCATACTCCATCTTTTTCACGAATATGATTAGAACCAGTTCCGTAGCTTTCTTCACCACATAAAGTAGCCTTACCTGCATCCAATAGATTACCAAAAAACTTCCAACCTGTTGGAGTTTCGTATGATGGAATGCCTAAAAACTTTGCTACTCTATCTGTAGCTGTAGAAGTAGGCATAGAACGTGCAATCCCAGCTAGACCATTTTTATACCCAGGTACTAAATATGCATTTGCAGCTAATATAGCTAAACTATCTGATGGAGCTACCGCTAAATGTCGACCCACTATCATATTTCTATCAGCATCGCCATCAGATGCTGCTCCAAAATCAGGAGCATTATCTCCAT
>JAQUVM010000044.1 GCA_028693355.1 Burkholderiales bacterium | reverse complement strand
TATGCTGGGGGCATGGCGATGATGAAGTATTTAGTATTGAGCAATTTGTAGAATGGTTCAATTTAGATAATATCTCACCATCTCCTGCACGTTTTGATATGAAGAAGCTTTATTGGGTAAATTCCCAACATATTAAAGCATTATCGAATGATAAGTTATTAAATATTATAAAGCCTGAATTAGATAATCGGAATATTTCTATAAATAATTTTGATATCAATGCTATTCTTGATTTAGTAAAAACAAGGGGAGATAATTTAAATACTATCATTAATGAAGTATCATATTTTTATCAGCCACAAGTTTCTGGTGAGGAAGAGATTGCCAAACATTTAACTATAGAAGCTAAAGATATATTAGATAAGTTTGCCGAAGTTGTTGCGAATATTGATGTTTGGTCTTTGGATAATATAAAAGTAGTTATAAAAGAATTTTGCACTACTGAAAATGTAAAAATGCCGCAGTTAGGCATGCCACTTCGTTTGAAATTGTGTGGAACTACGCAAACTCCATCATTTGATGCCGTTTTAATGATTTTAGGTAAGGATGAAGTCTTATTAAGAATTAAATAACGAGCATAAACACTAGAAAACCTCTATTTTTAATTTATTAACTTAATAGTTAAGAAGTTATTTAATAGAGGTTTTTGCATTTTAATTAGATTTTTTAATTTTAAAGTTAATTAATTTTAAAAATATAAATCTCATTACTATCTGATTTATAATGCAATAGCTTAATTGTGAGCAAAAATTAACAATAAATCTATAAAAAATGTTTGACATCGATGTGTAGGTTCGGTTATTATAACTACCTCAACGAGAGGCGAATTAGCTCAGTCGGTTAGAGCGACGGAATCATAATCCGCAGGTCCGGGGTTCGAATCCCTGATTCGCCACCAGACACGTTGTCACCGATGCCGGAATAGCTCAGTTGGTAGAGCAGCTGACTTGTAATCAGAAGGTCGAGGGTTCAACTCCTTTTTCCGGCACCATTTATGGCCAGGTAGCTCAGTCGGTAGAGCAGAGGATTGAAAATCCTTGTGTCGGCAGTTCGATTCTGCCCCAGGCCACCATTTCTTTTTTATTAAATTCTGTCAATATTCTGTCAACGTTTATATTCCAAATAAATTCTAAAAAAATCTAATCTTATTTCTGCTAAGTATACTTAAATACTTACTTTCCAATTATTCATTATGTATTCCAATCTATTTTAGCTCTGTATCTTTTAATCACAGTATTTATATTCCATAAGTATGTATTTTAATTATGTTTTTAATTTAAAGCCCCTAATTACATGAATTAGATGCCATTTATATTTGAAACAATAGCATAAATAATAGTAAAGTTATGACCTTATTTATATGATATATACTTTATTACCACAGTTGTGGTGCTTAGATTTTATTGGGGAATAGATGAAAAATAAACTTTTAACTTTAGGAATAGTTGCATCTGGTATTATTTGCACAAGTTGTGGATCTGGCGATATTCAAAATACTAGCACGCCACCTAAAGGACCTGTTAGTTATAACTACATAAGTGCTGCATATTCTGATTCAGGTGCGCACATTTTATCAAATAAGATGACAGCAGATGATCCAATTAATTGTACTAATCCTATGAGTGTTACAAATTGGGGTATTGATATAGTTAAATTATTTACTACTTTTATACCTGGTCCTGTAGGGACCGCTATTAATACTGGGCTTGACGCTTCATCAGATGCTTTAGATATAGCAGGGTCTATTGAGGGTAACTCTTGTCAAACTGTTGAATTAAATATAATGAATCAAGAGCTTCAACAGCAACAACAAGCAATTAATCAAATTGAAAGTACATTAAATTTATTTGAAAATAATTTCTATGTGACAAATATGCAAAATCAGATTGAAAATACTGGAACTAAGCAATATTTGTATAATAGTAGTTTGCAATCATTATCTGGTGCTTCTAACGTAGGTATACAAGGTTTATTTCAGACTTTCATGATTGATGGTGGTTTATGGAATGGGTTTCAAACTATGCCAAATATGGATGTGGAAAGTATTGTTAGTAACCAGAATAATATGAATAAACTACTTGATTTGACATCATCAAATACAAACTTTACATCTTATCTTCTTGCCTTATCTGGTAGCTCATATAATGCTTCGTCATGTAGTGCCGGTAATTGTTATCAATTCGTTGTTCCTGATACTTCATCTGCTTTCATGGAATTAGAAAATGCCCTATATCAAGAGCTATTATCTGAAGTATACGCTGGTATTTCTGCAGGTCAAAATGTTATTCCATTATTTGATCAATATAATCAAACAATTTCTTCTCTTTATTTACAATCTGCATATGCTCTACAGGAAGCATTTGTAATGGAGCAGTTAGTTAATCAAATTAATTTTGCTGCAGGTAGTAGTGGTACGCAACTATCTTCTTTTGGAAATGTTCCTAGTACTTATTTTACTTATGGTAACTATTCTAGTAATGAATCGCAGGGGTTTTATATTCAGCAATATAATAATGCCCAGTATCAGTTAAGCATGATGTATGCATCTAGGTTTAATCAGCTATATCAAAATACAATATCTTATATCGTGACTGATAGTCCTAAGGGTTCGCAATCTGTACCCAATCTAGTAATTAACTATACATATGGTGGAAATATTGAATCTGATGATTTGTCTAGCAGCTATACTTATTTGGGATCTAATGTACAAACACCAATGCAAATACTATTTAGTGCTCAAAATGCATTTTCTTCAGCTTTTGCCAATCAAACTGTTATTTACCAATACAGTGGAATTAATGATATTGGACAATGTATCAGTTCATTAAAAGGGTATAATGAGTCTAATGCTAATTCTGGTGTATTGAGTAATGCCCTAAATTCACAAAACTGTTCGCCAATTTTTGGTAGTGCAAATGAATCTTATAATCAAGCATATTATGATGGAAACTCACTACAAGCATATCTTGCAATATCAACTCCTTCTTTGGGCGGTCGCATGGTAAATTCTATAGCTAAACCTTATATTAATAATTTGCTAGTTTCTACTTCTACGGGAGCTTGTTCAAATAATAATAGCTTGTATTGGTATATTCCAGATGGTAGCGCTACAACATATGCAAATGTTAATACTGCCTATGTTTCATGTGGTAATTGGTCTTCATCAGTTGAACAAATCTTAAACAACTTTGCGCCAAATTGGACCATGGATATACAATCGGCATATATTAATTCGGTTAGTGGATGGTTAAACTGGGGATATAGCAATATATTAGTTTTTCCTGAAAATATAACTCCGGTAGCAGCAGATAGTTGGACATATTTTAATACTCCTACAGATGGGGAAGTTGATCAACCTGGTCTTGGTATGAGTGGAACTAGTGCGAATGGAGTGTCTCTAGATGTACTAGCTGTTGGGAATATGCCTACTAATTATGTTACAGGAAATCCTTATTCTGTACATCAAATGGCATTTCAAACAACTGCAGCAGACGGATTTGTTTCTAGTTTTGTTTTACAGTTCTTTAATCATGCAACATGGAATGGTAATTATATTGGGATTACTTGTAATCAAAATCTAAATAAAGTTGGTTTTTATAATGTATCAACAGGATCTGTTGATCTTATTCAAACAGCTTGTAATCAAACCACCAATAATCCTAGTTCTGTGTCTGTAAATTATACGACATTTAATCCACCTACAGTTTATCTTGGCGGATCTAGTGGGGCAGTTTGGCAATATTATTCAGTTTATAATTTTTAGATATTTATTATAATAGGCGCTTAATATAAGCGCTTATATTAATTTTTAGCTTATACTAATGTTTAATTTCTTTGCAATGGGTGTATATTATGAATGTAGTCAACGTATTAAAGACAAGGCTATTAGATTTTTTTGATAATAGATTTACTCGCCGTAGCCAATTTAAGGGCGATACTAATTTATTGGATGAAAACCATCATTTAGATAGTAACAAAGCATCAAAATTAGTCACTAATAATTTGATTCGTCACGCATATTTATCCAAATCTGAATCTTTAAAAGTTTTGAAATCAGATATTGATGGATTGACATCAAAAGAAGTACAAGATAAATTAGACGAGTTTGGTTTTAATTCTATTGATAAACAAGAAGATTTAAGTTGGTATAAGCATTTATGGTTGAGTTATAAAAATCCATTTAATTTATTACTGACTGTATTAGCAACTGTTTCTTATCTTACAGATGATTTAGCAGGAACTGTTGTTATTAGCGGAATGATTTTTATTTCTACTGTACTACGCTTTGTTCAAGAGCGTCGTTCAAATAATGCTGCGGATAAACTTAAAGAGATGGTAAGTACTACAGTAACAGTAGTACGTCAAGAAGAAGATGATGATGAAGATGATGAGCATATTGAGCATTTAGAGCGTCAAATATCATCTTTAAATCCATTAAAAATAGATAATCGTATTGAGGTACAAATAAAATATTTGGTGCCTGGTGATATTATTACTTTATCCGCTGGAGATATGATTCCTGCTGATGTACGTATTTTGACAGCTAAAGATTTATTTGTATCGCAAGCTGCTTTGACTGGAGAATCATTACCAGTTGAAAAATTTTCTGATCAAAAAGAAGATAATGTTATAGATGTTTTAGAATTACAAAATATTGGTTATATGGGTAGTAATATTGTCAGCGGAACAGCATTAGCAATAGTATTAACTACTGGTAAAAAAACATTCTTTGGTGCATTAGCAGATAAAGTAATAGCACAAGATACGACTGAAACTTCATTCCAAAAAGGTGTAAACAAGGTTAGTTGGTTATTAATTTATTTTATGTTAATAATGTCGCCAATAGTATTTTTGATTAATGGGCTTAGTACTCATGCGTGGCGTGATGCTGCTTTATTTGCTTTGTCAGTAGCCGTTGGTTTAACTCCTGAAATGTTACCAATGATTGTTACATCTACCTTGGCGAAAGGTGCTGTTTTCATGTCTCATCGTAAAGTAATTGTCAAGCGATTAGATGCAATTCAAAATTTTGGTGCCATGAATATACTTTGTACTGATAAAACAGGAACTTTAACTCAAGATAAAATTTGTTTAGAAAAACATACTGATGTATTTGGGAAAGACTATGATGATGTGCTAGAGTACGCATATTTAAATAGTTATTATCAAACAGGGCTTAAAAATCTACTAGATGTAGCTGTATTAGAACGTAATAATTTTGGTGATATACCATTATTAATAAAAAAACATACTAAGGTTGATGAAGTTCCATTTGATTTTGATCGTCGTCGTATGTCGGTAGTAGTTGCAGAACAAAGTGGAGGAAACGTTTTAATCTGTAAAGGTGCAGTTGAAGAAATGCTTAGTTGCTGTACTTCTGCGGAGCATCAAGGAAAAATATTACCATTAACTAATGAGTTATTAGAACAATTACGTAAGGTTACAGCTGAATTAAATGCTGATGGTTTACGTGTTGTTGCAGTTGCTAAGAAAAACTATCCAACTCCAAAAGATAATTACTCAGTTGGAGATGAAAAAGAAATGACTTTAGTTGGGTATGTTGCATTTTTGGATCCACCAAAAGAAACTACACGCCCAGCTATTGAAGCATTAAACCGCTTAGGTATTGATGTGAAAATTTTGACAGGTGATAATGATTTAGTAACAGCCAAAGTTTGTCGTGAAGTTGGGTTAAATGTTGAAAGTATGATGCGTGGCTCTGATATTGATAAGCTATCAGATGAAGAGTTAGGTAAAATTGCAAAAGATGTTACTGTATTTGCTAAGTTAACACCAGCTCACAAAGAGCGTATTGTTATGGTATTACGTGATAATGGTAATGTGGTAGGATTTATGGGTGATGGAATTAATGATGCTCCAGCACTTAGGGCGGCTGACATTGGAATATCAGTAGATACTGCTGTTGATATTTCTAAGGAAGCGGCTGATATTATTTTACTTGAAAAAAGTTTGATGGTATTAGAGCAGGGTGTAGAAGAAGGCCGTAAAACATTTGCAAATATGTTGAAATACATCAAAATTACGGCTAGTTCAAATTTTGGAAATGTCTTTTCGGTATTAATTGCTTCAGCATTTATTCCATTTTTACCAATGTTGCCAGTACAGTTACTGCTTCAAAACTTAATTTATGATATTTCACAAACAGTAATTCCATTTGATAATGTAGATAGTGAGTTTATAGAGAAACCACAGCGTTGGGATCCTGATGATCTACGTAGGTTTATGATGTTCTTTGGGCCGATTAGTTCAATATTTGATGTTTTAACTTTTTATGTGATGTGGAATTGGTTTGGAGCTAATTCTGCAGCACACGCCTCATTATTCCAAAGTGGTTGGTTTGTCGAGGGATTATTAACACAAGCATTGATTGTACATATGATTAGAACTAAGAGAATTCCATTTATACAAAGTACAGCAGCATGGCCAATGTTAATAATGACATTATGTGCTGTGACCGTTGGTATTGCGTTACCAATGTCTCCATTAGCTCATTTGGTTGGCATGCAAGCATTGCCTGCAAGCTATTTTGGTTTCTTAGTATTTGCAATCGTAGGTTATATGGTATTGACGCAGTCGTTGAAGGGGTTCTATGCCCGTCGTTTCGGTTGGCAATAATATACTTGCAGTATTTTTATTAGCTTAGCATACAATCCAAATATTTAGAGTAATACTATTAATACTATATAATGTTTTGCATAAGTACTCTCTAGGTTTAAATTTTAAATCAAGAGAGTACTTCATTTAAGAAAATTATTATTTTAGACGAATCTTATGAGAATTACAATAATTAACATTGCCAATAAGATGCCTAGTTGGGTTACAGAAGCATGTAGTGAATATTTAAAGCGAATTAATCATGGTAAATATAGTTGTAATATAATTGAAATAAAATCTGATAAAAATAATAAACGCTCTGCAAATGAAAATATGATGCAAGAAGCGCTAAAAATTGAAGCAGTTATTCCTAAAGACAACTATGTAATTGCTCTTGATGAAAGAGGTAAATCATTAGATAGTATTAAATTTGCTAAACAACTAGAATTAATTTCAAATACACATGCTGGTATTTGTTTTATCATAGGTGGCGCAGATGGAATTCTTCCTGAGTTAAGAAATAAAGCCAATCTAAATATTAGCTTGTCTGCATTTGTATTTCCTCATGCATTGGTTAGAGTAATTATATTAGAGCAGATTTATCGTGCAATTTCTATACTTGATAATCATCCATATCACCGAGAATAATTTATGACTTTATATTTTAGTAATTCAGAGTTACATAATTTTGCTGATGAATTAGCAAATGAAATCATGCCTATTAATTTATGTACAGATGATAAATTATTTATAGACTCAGTGAATCTATATTTAAAAGAAGATGGTTTATATATATATTCAAAAGAATTTAAACCATTAAATTTATTAGAGTTCTATCGCGAATTTATTGCAAAAAGAAGGCAATTAATATCCCGAGAAAATCTGATTCAAGCTATTAACCTAACTAAATTGAAATCTCACGTAAATGAATTAAATGCTCTTGATTTAACTGGTGGTCTAGGTCGCGATAGCATTTTGTTAGCACTAGCCGGATTTAATGTAATTGTAATTGAACGTAATAAATACCTAGCTATTATCTTACGTTATCTAAGTATAAAATTTATGGATGAGGTTAAAATTAACTTGATTTTCACAGATAGTTATGAATACATGAGTCATAATCAAGTAAATTACGACATAATATATTTTGACCCAATGTTTGAAGATAGTAAAAAAGCATTATCTAAGAAAGATATGCAGCTAATAGATTTATTAATAAGTAATGATGATATTAAATTAAATAATATTAATAATGATGTATTTTTTAAACAGATTACTTCATATTGTAATAAATTGATAGTAAAAAGAGATAATAAGCAAGCACATTTTTTTACTTTAACAAAACCAACCTACCAAAAACTTGGGAAAACAATTCGCTTTGATGTCTATCAAGGCTCTCTTCTCTATAATAATTAAAAAAATGATAAATAATTATAACTATTAGAAGTTTTTATGTTATAATCCAATTGTATCCACTTAATCATGCATAAGTTATATCAAAGTTATCTTGTTTTCATTATATCTTCGTTTTATCCTTGTTCGATTTAGTATTTATTATTTTTCATGTTTATAAGGTAAAGATATATGAAAAAGTCATTATTTATAGCTGGTTTAGATTTTTCAATGACTAGCGATAACTTAAAAGAATTATTTGCTCAACACGGTACAGTAGAATCTGCTAAAGTTGTAACTGACAGAGATACAGGCAGAAGCCGTGGTTTTGGTTTCGTTGATATGTCTAGCCAAGCTGAAGCTCAAGCTTGTGTTGATAGCTTAAATAATGCTACTCACATGAACAGATCTTTAGCTGTTAAATTTAAAGAAGATAAACCTGCTGGTTCTGGTGGATTCGGTGGTAACCGTGGTGGTAATTCACGTGGTGGATTCGGTGGCGGTAATCGTTGGTAGTATTTTTACTATAAAAAGATTAGAAAAATAGCCTGCGATTATGCGGGCTATTTTCATTTGTGACAATAATTTATAATAATATAATAATTATGTATTTAAAGAGAGAATATGAATTTAAAAAAATTTAATGTTTATCAGCAAGAAGTGATAAACAAAAGTATATCGAATGGAATTGATCCATCTAGTTTTGCAAAACCTCATATAGATGAGTTTAAAATGCAAATTGCTGCAAGAGCATTAGAAGAGGGTATTAATTTATCAAAATATTTAGAAGATTTTGATTTCTACCAATTAAATGAGATTAGATTAACTCTAAAATCTAAATTAAATGTGGCAGAAATAGCAAAAAAAGGTTTATCTTATATAGAAATGCAAGCTTGCAGACTAAAGTTAATTAAAGATAGTTTACAAATGAGTTTTGCCTAATATTAATAATCTACTCAATCAATTTGTTAGCGTTTTTATTAAATCTTCTAAGCTTTGAAGATTGAAATTATCTGGGTTTGATCCAACCCATAATGACATAAAATCATAATTATTTTCTGATTTAGCATATTTACGAATTTCAGTAGTTATATAATGTTGAATTGGAAAATGATGATTGACAGTTTCTAAATCTAATACTTCCATTAATTTATTCTGAACTCCTCTTGCATACTTTCCTGTTATCTTATTATTTAAAGTTGTATTTTTTGAGATTATTATAAATTGCTTAATTATTTCTGATAAAGAGCTTTCATGTGTTAACATAAATGCAGTTCCTAGTTGAACATAATCAGCACCAAGATTTAAAAACTCTTTATAATTAGATGTAGATATCCCTCCAGATGATATGATTATAGTGGATGGATATACTTTTCTAATTTGGGTTAGTAATTCTTTAGTTGTTGTTAGATTTACTCTCTCATTCATAAAACTAGCTTGGTGACCTCCAGCTTCTGTACCTTGTATTACAATGGCATCGGCTTTATGTTTTATACAATACTCAAATTCTTCTATATTTGTAGCATTGCCAATTATTTTAATATTATACTCTTTTAAACGCTGAATGGATTTGCTATTAAAAAATCCAAAAGTGCAACTGACCATTTTTACAGAGTGTTTAATAAGTAAATCAATATAATCATTTTCAGATATGCTAGCTGGTACTTGTACTTGATCGGTAGATTTATAGTTTAGTTCTTTTTCTATATCTATTAGGTATTTTGGTTTATCAATTATATTTGATTGTCTAAATTGTTCAATGAAAATATTTACTCCAAATATTGTATTTGGTTTTAATAAACTTTTTACATTAATAATAAACTCTTCTAATTGTAGTATACTTAAATAACCAGCTGGAATGAACCCTATAATGCCAGAATTACAAACTGTTGCTACAAATTGGGGGTTAATTATGCCACCTGCCATTGGCGCTTGAATTATAGGGTATTTGCTATTAAATATATTTTTCATTTTTTTCTTTTACTTTACTTTAACGACTTATTGCTCGATTAGTCATAATTACCCCAAATATAATTACCATGCCAGAAATTATGACGGGTAAATGAATTGCATGTTTAAAAAATATAATATCAATTAAAACAGCGGTAAATGGAATACCATTTAGAAAGACTGAAATTCTAGATACTCCTAATTTAGCTATAGCTTCTGAATACCAAAAATAACATAATACAGACCCAATTAGTACCGTATATGTCATCAAAATCCAATATTCGCTATTATTATAAATGACTGAATGTATATTCCCAAATAATAGCATTGAAAAAAATAAAATAATATCGCCAAATATAGCTGCAAATGCCGTAATAGTTAAGGAATCAATTCCATTTTGGCTTGCTATTCGAGACATAATATTAAATAATGATGTGGTTATACATAGTGATAGAGCTGCAATTTCACCAGTTGATAGATGCTCAAAGAAATTACACCAATAACGCCCACAGCTTGCATTTCCATAATTGATAACGCCGACAGTACCAAGTAGAGCAATAATCATTCCAATATAAGCGTATATCCCCAATTTTTGGCGAAAATAAAATGATGACATTAACGAACTAACACAAGGCGTAAATGCAATAATTAATGCAATTTTGCTAGCTGGTAAATGGCTTTCTGCTATAAAAAAGCCAATATTATAAATTCCAATACCAAATGTACCAAGTAAGATTAAAATTTTATAATGCTTTTTAAAGTCAGTAATCTTTATCAGATAACCACGTTTAAACCAAATTATAGAAACTAAGATAACTGAAGCTAGAAAGTATCTAATAAAGGCTAAACCATATATATCAGAATGATGTGCCAAATAGTGAGCACTATGATAAACACCTGCCCATCCTATTATGGCTATAATTAATTTTATGTATGCGCTACGATTTGAATTTTGCATTTGCTAATTTATCTTATTATGCTTTTAAGTATATATTTTTAATTTACAATATAAATCCTGAATAATTTATAAAAAAAGCACTGTTATCAGTGCTTTTGCTTATTTATTATTAATAAATGCGTTTTGGATTTCTTTCATTTCTGGGTTTGCTTTTACCAGATGACTAGGTTTATCTAGTAACTCTTGTAATTGTGGAGCAACTATTAATTCTTCATTAATAATTGGCTCAATAATTGTTTCAAATTTACTAGGAGCAGCAGTAGCTACAATCACCCATTTTTTATCATCTAATTGATTACGGGCAAAGTATCCTGTTGCAGTATGAGGGCACATTATATAATTAAATTCATTTTTAACTTCTTTAATAGTAGAGCGAATTTCATCATCACTTACGCTAAAAGAAGTTATATTTGTTTTAAATTTTTCCCAGTCATTATCATGTAAAAAACTTAAGCGCTCAAAGTTGCTAGGGTTACCAACATCCATAGCATTAGCAATTGTAGCAATACTTGTTTTAGGATCAAATTTACTTGTATTAATATAATCTAAAATTACACGGTTTGCATTAGTTGCAAGTACAATATCTCCAATTGGGAATCCCATAGCTTTTGCCCAATAAGCCGCTGTCGAATTTCCTACATTGCCTGTTGGAATTATAAAATTGGTTTTTTCACCATTACATTGATAAGATAACCAACTTGTATAAGCATAATAAGTTAATTGTGGTAATAGACGAGCAATATTAATACTATTTGCACTACTTAAATGAGCTTGCTCTGTCCACCAACTATCAGTAAAAGATTGTTTAACAATTTTTTGGCAATCATCAAAGGTACCGTTTACTGCTACTGCTAAAATATTGTCGCCCCAGCAGGTAATCTGTTTTTCTTGGCGCTTAGAAATTTGACCATCAGGGAACATAACAATTACATTTACATTTTGTTTATTATGAAACGCACTTGCAACAGCAGAACCTGTATCGCCAGATGTAGCAACGATAATAATAGTTTTACGTTCTTTTGATAAACGAGTCATGCATTCAGCTAAAAATCTAGCTCCGAAGTCTTTAAATGATAATGTTGGACCATGAAATAATTCTAGTACAGATGTATTATCGTTTAATTTTTCTAATGGTAGTGCAAAGTTAAATGCATTTTGGCAAATAGCTGTTAATTGTGGTGCTAATTCATCACCATCAAAATAATCTGCTAGTATTTTTGCTGCAAATTCTGGATAGCTAAGAGAATTACTAAAACTTTTCCAATCTATTTGTGGAAAGTATTCCGGTACAAATAAACCGCCATCTTCAGCTAGACCTTGTAAAATAGCTTGACTCACTGTTTTTTTGTTATTTGTATTTCGCGTGCTATAAAAAAGCATATTTTCCTCATTGTTTTAAATTGTGGACGTTGTTATACTTCAAAAAATACTTATTATGTAGGTAACCTACAAAGTATCATATTTTCTATCAGTATTTCTAGTCCATAATGAAATACTGTTAGTAACGTTATTAAATTAAATTATATTTCTTTAATAATTAAAGGCAATAAGCACCGTTTGGATTTATTGGTGATATCCAACTATCTGCCTCGATATTATGCGTACTAAATGCATTTACCATTGCATCTCGTACTTTTAATGCCTCATCCTTATTTGTTGCAAATGCGATTAAACTTGGACCTGAACCAGACAAAGTTGCTGTAATTGCGCCTGCATTTAATGCAGCTTTTTTTACATCAAAATAACCAGTAACTAGCTGAGCTCGTTGTGGTTCTATAATTAAATCTTGCATAGAGCGACGTAATAACTCAATATCATTACGATACAATGATGCAATAGTTGCTGCTAATTGAGCTGATTGCTCAATATATAGCTTCATACTTACTTCTGGTTTTAGTATTCCTCGTGCGCTTTTAGTCTCTACTTGTAAGTGAGGGTGAATAATTACGCATTCTAAATCTGGATGAGGTAGGTTAATTACTTCAACAGGATCTTGGCTACTACGAATCAAAGTAATTCCACCAAATATACATGGAGCTACATTATCAGCATGTTTTCCACCTGAGGCTATTTCTTCGCCATATAATGCATATTCAACAAGTTTTTCTTTACTAACAGGCGTCTCTAAAAAAGCATTCATAGCAACAACAGCTGCGGCAGCTGAAGCTGCAGAACCTCCCATGCCAGAACCCATAGCAATTCCTTTATCTATTTGGATAGAAAAACCGCAAGTAATATTTAGAGATTCACACATTTTTGTTAAAGCAAATGATGCTGTGTTTTTATTTGGCTCTAATGGTAATCCAGTAGGTGAATTAATTTTGTCTATAACTATTTGACCATCATCACGACGAGTAAGCGTTACTTTGTCACCAACAGCATCAAGAGCAAGTCCCATAATATCAAAGCCAACCCCTAGATTTGCACTAGTAGCAGGAGCAAACGCAGTTACTGTTTTAATATTTGTTTTTAACATTTAGATTAGCCTAGTAAACATAAGAAGTTAAACGTAATAAATCAGCAAATACGCCAGCTGCAGTTACTTCAGCACCAGCTCCAGGGCCTTGAATAATCATTGGACGTTCTTTTGTATAACGTTTAGTTTGGAATACTAAAATATTATCCGTAGCATTTAATCGTGCTAGAGCTTGAGTTTGAGAAACTGATTGAATACCAACCTTTGTACTACCATCAGCATTTATTTTACCAACATAGCATAGTTTTTCATTGTTTGCTTTAGCCTTAGCTGCCATATCCATAATTTGTGTATCAAATTCAGGTAGCCTGCGTAAAAATTCTTCAATTGAACAATCTTTTAATTCAGCAGGAACCAAATTTGTAACTTGAATATCATCTAATGAAACATTTAAGCCAATTTCACGAGATAAGCAAACTAACTTACGAGCAACATCTTGACCAGATAGATCTTCACGAGGATCTGGTTCTGTATATCCAAGTTCCTTAGCCTCTTTAACAACTTCTGAGAATTTACGTCCCGTACTTAATTCATTAAAGATATAACTTAATGTTCCTGAAACAACACCTTCGATAGTGATAATATCATCACCAGTTTTTATTAAATCTTGTAATGTAGTGATTACAGGTAGTCCAGCACAAACAGTAGCTTCATATAAATAATGTAAGCCATGATGTTTAGCTGTTTTTTTAATTTCATTATAATAATTAATATCACCAGCATTAGCATGTTTATTTGGCGTGATAAGATTGAACCCTTCATTAAAGAATGATAAATAATCTTTAGATACATCTTTACTAGCCGTACAATCAATAATCACTGAATGTGGTACATCACCACTTGTTAGGTGAGATTTAAATGCAGCTAAATCTGGTTTTTCATTTGAGTTAGATAAATTATTTTGCCAATTAGAAGATAATGCATTTTCACTTAAAAGCATTTTTGAGCTGCTCATGATTGCTTTTACACGAATGTCAACAGCATAGCGTTCTTTTATAAATGTTTGTGCTTCTTGGATTTGGTTTAATAAAGTTTTACCTATTCCACCAGGCCCAATTAATCCAACTGAAATAATTTTTTCTGATAGATAAAAACCTGAATGGGTTGCTTGTAATGCTTTATTAATATCTTTACGATTAATTACCACTGAAATATTACGCTCAGAAGATCCTTGTGCAATTGTTTTGATATTAATAGATGCTTTTGCTAAAGTTCCAAAAAACTTACCAGCAACACCTGGTTCGCCAACCATACCATCCCCAACAGCAGCTAAAATAGCACATTCTTTATCGGCAACTACATTACTTATTTGTTTATTTTCTATTTCAAATTTTAAATTTGTATTTAATGCCTCAACAGCAATATCTGCCATAGATTTTGCAATTGCAAAACATAGAGAATGCTCAGAGCTAGCTTGAGAAATAACAATTACAGAAATATTACATTGCTGCATAATTTGGAATATACGAGCAGCTATTCCTGAAATTCCAGCCATACCAGCACCTTCAATATTTATAAGTGCAATATCATCAACATAGGTTAAACCCTTGATGATATATGGAGATGGACGAGTTTCATTAGTAATTAATGTTCCAGGGTTACTTGGTTCATAACTACTTCTAATATACATAGGAATATCAGCTTCTTGAACTGGAGCAACTGTCATTGGATGTAGTACACTTGCACCAAAATAAGCTAATTCTAAAGCTTCTTTGTATGATAAGTGTTCAATGCAGAAAGCTGATGGAACTTTTGCAGGATGCGCTGAATAAATACCATCAACATCTGTCCAGATAATTAATTCAATTGATTTAAATAGCCTAGCAAAAATAGCTCCTGAAAAATCGCTACCATTACGTCCTAATGTTGTACGCTTGCCTTCTGGAGTTGATGAGATAAATCCAGTTATAACCATTTGGTCAAATTCTTCATGATTTGCTAAGAAATCTTTTAGTGCTTGTTCACTTTTATCCCAGTCAATACAAACTAAGCCATCTTTTTTATATGATGTAAGTACTTTAGATGCATCTAGATAGATAGCACGAGTAGTTAAGCTTAAGTATTTGGTTAGGATTTGTGCCGACCATTGCTCACCATAGCCTAAAATATAATCTTGAATCTCAATCGAGTAAACGCCAATTGATTCTACTGTTTCAAATACTTTTGCAATTGTGGCAAAATCATGACTAATTACTTCATGTAAATTACCTTGGTTTGCAGGTGGTACTAATGTATCAATAATTTGGTGGTGGAAATCTTCATTTGCTTTTAAGTCTGCTTGCCAAGCTTTTCCATCTCGTGCAGCATCAAGCATATTTTGTAACTTAGTTGTTGTACCTTTGGTTGCAGATACTACGATAATTTCTTTTTCACCCTTAAGGATTTTTTTTACTTCTTTAAAACGGCTTGCATCAGCAACGCTAGAACCGCCAAATTTATGAGCAGTATAATAATTTTTTTTCAATTCCACTTTAATTTCTCCAGATAATTACAACTGATTCTTATATTTTAGATTTTTTCTATTACCATTTGGTTGTAATTTTAGATAAAACAAATACAATATAACCAATGATTATAACACTTTTCATGCGTTATATGCATTATATCTTGATTGGTAAGAAAAGCTTTTTCACTTTGTATTAAATTAAATTAGATGCGGTATAAAAACCTAAAAGTTTAATTTATTTTATTTCTTACCAAACTTATTTATTGTTTCTTCATAGCGTGCATCAGCTTCCGTATGTTGATATTTCATTGTGGTTTCAAGCATGGAGTGACGTAGATTTTCTTTAACTATACGAATATCAATGCCAGAGTCTACTTGATGCGTAGCGGATGTATGACGTAGCCAATGGGTTGACATTCGACCTATAATAAATGCACTAGCTGGATCAGTAAGCTTTAGTTCGTCAGATAAATCACTACAAGCTTTTTTTATGATTTTGTAAAGCATTGAATCAGTGATGCCCTGCATCTTGCCGTATTTGCTAAATATAAGTGGAATATTATTTTCAGTTGGATTAGGGTAGTCAGATAGTCCCATTGCTCGACGGTAGCGAATTAGTGCAGATAGCAAAGTATTTGGTACAGGGATTTCACCGTATTTATTTCCTTTTCCAATTACTTTTAACCACCATTGGCTACGTTTACTGATAAAGTCAGCCATAGTTGCATTTATAACTTCGCTACGGCGACATCCTGTTAAATATAATAAATTAAAAATCCATCTGATGCGTTCAGCCTCAAATACTTGTTTTTCTGTATCTATAGGCATTTTATCAATAAAGTCAGTTACGTAATCCCATTCTCTATGAGTGAGAAATCTTTCTACTGCTGTTATTGGTTTCACTTTTTGACGAATTAATCTAAACGGGTTTCGAGTTAGATACCCAGCTTCAATTAGGTATTGAAACATGCTCCCTAAAACTTGTAAATTAAGTCTTATACTACTAATAGATAAGCCTTTTACAAATGGTTTCCATTCTTCGTGATGTCTTGGTCTTGATGGCCCACACCAAAAATCTTGTGGGGTAGGAGTTTGTAAAAAATCTTCGTAGCTTTGTATTACTTCTCTTGTTACTTCTTTGAGATTAATATTTTGTTTGTATAACCACATAATAAAACGCTCAGCAGTTTGGCGATATGAAATAAAGGTATTTGTGCTATTAATAAATTCGTTCAGCCATGTTTTTATCGCATCGATATCATTAGTTGCTTGGATACTACTAGATTGTGCTTGATGAGTAGTTGGTGCATCTATTTGTCTTGATATATTTTGGATGGATAGTTGATTAGTCATGTTACTAATTGTTTCTCCATCAGGTTTAATGGGTTATCTGCTGGGTTTAAATGAACTTGTTCTTTAAAAGTAAATCCAAGTTTGTCTAGTAGTTTTATTGATTTATTGTTCTCTGGTTTTACAATTGCTAATATTTGTTCTGAATTAAGTTGCGATTTAGTATAGTCTAAGATAGCTTCACAAGCTTCGTACGCATAGCCATGTCCAATAAATCTATCTAAAAAAGCAAAGCCAATATCTATAACAGGCAAATTATCACGTTTTGTGACACCTGCTATACCAAGAGGTTGTTTGCTATAAATTTTTGTTACACACCACAAGCCAAATCCATGTGTTTCATACATCTTGATCGTATTATCTATCAAATACTGTTTAGCATCCTCAATGCTTTTAATATTTTTATTGCCAATATATTTTTTCCATGAGCTTTGATTTAGAAGTTCAAATATGAATTCTGTGTCGTTTAACGTTAATTCTCGAATTAATAAGCGGTCTGTAGTTATTTTCATTTGATAATCTTTATTGTGAGGGTGTAATTATACAATAGTAGTAATTTGTTATCATCAAATTAGTATAGGTAATTTACTGATATGTAACGATGTGAAGATTAAAATAGAATGTTTTTATGAAATAATTATTAATTAAGCTTGACATAAGCCA
>JAQUVM010000129.1 GCA_028693355.1 Burkholderiales bacterium | reverse complement strand
ACTTCGTACGTACGAAATGGTACAATATCGGTATAGGTTGAAAGGAGGTGATAAATGTGAAAAACAAAATAGAGCTAATTACAGCAATTATAATTTTGGTTACGGCTTTCGTAGAACTGATAACTGAAATTATTAAGAAACTGTAAGCTCTGAGGGGTTCGCCCCTCTTTTAGCTCTATCAATATTTTAACATAATCTAATTTATGGAGTAAAATATGTTAGATAACTTAAGTATAATTTTGTCAGTAATTACCGTAATTGGCTGTGGTTACTGGGTTGTATCTGCGTGGAAAAGATACAAAAATGATAAAAATAAATAATCATAATGCGGGGCATTAGCCCCCATTTAAGGAATATTATGTCATCAAATACAACTGATGCTATTAAGGCATCAAAAGCTAAATATGAGCAAACTAGAACGAGTATCCGTATATCAAAAGAGCTTGCATCTATGCTTAAAGAAAAAGCTACAAGTGAGGGATTGTCTATTGAAAAGTATTTGTATAAAATACTTGGGGTGGAAAAGTGAGATTTGAAATCTCACTTTGTTTGACATGACTACATAGCACCCAATGCTTCAGGTTCATCATCAAAGAATGAACACTCAACTAAATCAGGTGTTAATTTAATAACTGGTGCTTTTATAACTTCCCAATTACGACCTTTATGCGGACGTTTAACTTCAAGTTGTCCTGTCTTGTGATTAAACAAGCGTATCCACAATGTAGAATCAAGATGTTTACCAGTTGCAGTTTTACTTGCTGTAGTACCTTTTTGAATATGTACTAAACCAAATAAATTTGATAATAAATTAAATGCTTCATCACCATTTTTAGGACGTTCATAATCAACAGCAAGCCTATGATTAGAGTATAAGCGAGTAAACCTAGCTGGCGGCGTATTATCAGCTGACATACCTGCAAAATTACTACCACAACCAGCAGGGAATGATGTTAATCCTGCAATCACATTTTCTGTATCGTCAAACATTTGATAGTTACAACCAATCTGTTCATATGTCTGATACCAACTATATGAAGGATAATTTGTAACTGTGCCATTACTATCAAAAAATACTGGCGTACCAGGCTTACCATCTACATCATGAAACTCAGTAACCAATGTTGTACCAGCTCTATCTACGGTTACTAAGCGTACCGTAGCATACTGTTCTAATGATGCATTAGGTAGATATACTTGCTTACCTTCTAACAGTTTGCGCACGTCTTGATTATTTTTACAAGAGCTTGCAACTAGCTGAGTAAGAGTAAGTGCAGGAATACCATTTTTAGGTTTAGTTAATGAAGTATCAAATTTGGTAACTCGTGGTAACCATAGTGTAGAAGCTCCTAGGCCTTCATCATTAACTAAATCACTAAACATGCGTACGCCAATTTCTTTACCAAGGATTTTTAAACCAATGTTTGAATAAAAACCTGTAAAACCGATTTTAGTTTTCTCACAATTTTCTTCATTAAGAACATCACCAGCTTGCACGTATCCAATACTTTCACCTGTGCTAGTAGCATATTCCATAGAACGACCTGATGTAACTGTTTTATCTGCGGCCACTACTACCTGTACACCACAACCAATGGCAGGTAAAACCTCCCAAATCTTTTTTAATCGTTTTTCCATATTAAAGTACCTTTCTAAAATTATTAATTACCACTTTTTATAAATATTATGACTAAACGTTCTTAGCTCAGATAATCTGCGTTCGATAAGACCATTTAATAAAACACCACCACACGTAATAAAAGAATCAACAAACCAACCTAAACAAGTACGTCTATCATTTTCATTGAATGCTTTTGCCATTTTTGAATTTTGAAATGCTGTTGTGCCTGCGTTGTATGCAACACTTACAAATGCATCAAATTCGTTCTGGGTCATTGGTTGTTTGATAGTGTCATTGACAATCTTTTCATATTTAACAATGATGTCATCAAACAGCTTTTCAGCAGCTTCTTTTGTAATTTTGTCACCCAATTTCACCAAACTACCATCAGCATATTTGGTACAACCATACCCAATTGTTGGGTTATCATTCGGGTGTGGCTTATACGCTACCAAAGCTAATGTTTCAATTGATTTTAATAACACTTTTTCATTTTGGCTAATCTTCATGTTTTACCTCATCTTTCAGCTTTGGTGGAACTGGTGCTGGTGGTTTAGGATTAATCAATTCTGATATTTTTTGTCCTGCTTTTTCTTTCGCTGTTTCAGCAAAGGAATCAACCGTTTTATTTACAACTTTCTTTGCTATATCTTCAAAAAAATTGCTCATGATAAAACCTTTCTAAATAAAAAAAGCCCCTGAAAAAATCAGGGGCTAGTAGAATAGACTATAAAGGCGTCTATTAATCTAAGTGTGACCTATAAAAAACTTTAGCAAATAAAGCAAAAAGCACGGCAGATACAGCTAAGCAAACCGCTGATGATGCAAAAACAACAGCAACTAAAGCAGATACTAATGCAATGATAGCAAAAGAGTCTGCAGACGAAGCTTATCAATATGCAGAATTGGCAGAGCAAAAAGCTGATTATGCTACTGCACAAGCACTTGATGCTTCTGCGTTAGCTAAGAAATCTGTACAGAAAGTCAGTGGAGTTAAATCTAGTACTATTGATATGCAAGTAAAGGAATTAACTAACAAAGAATTTCAAATTTCAGCAGAGTTAATTGGACCATCTCCTGTACCAAATACAGGGATTAAGTTGTATAACTTTGTATACGATAGAGGTTACACTATAACGTATGATAAAGACGTTATTCCATCGGTGTCAGTAGTTACGATTAAAAAGCCATTTCCTAGTAAAGAAATCTCAATTAGTGTGCCATATATTTTAGATTCATTCTATCCAGATTCATCTAAATATTTAATCGTAGCTGTGAATCTTGGCAAAACAACAGTTAAGGTTGACAGTAAAGATACTGTAGTATCTAAAGACCTTATTCAATACGTACGTATTAGCTATGATATTAAAACACCAAGTAAGGCATTATTTGTTGATACTGATTATGTATCTTTCAAATTTGATCCAACTGTAATATTTAACAACCAAGCGTTAAGTAATTCAAATCAGGAGTTAATTAATATTACTGCATCATCTTATAGTGAGGCTGGCTATTGGAATGATTATCCAAATGTTACTGATGATACTAATCCGGGTGGTACATCTTGGAATAAAACATATAATGTTGGTATCGGTGGTTTGATGACACTAGCTCTACAAAGTACGATAGTTTATGATTATAGGCAAACTAATGCAGGAGACGGTGTAGCTCAATTCAAGATTGACTTACAGCGTAATCAATTTAGTAATGGATTTATAAAGTACATACTATTTAAATCAAATGGTACTGCTGCTAAACCAACTAATACATTACGTGTGATTATTAATGCTGATACCGATAAAACAATTGTGTCAGATAAACCATATACCGTTCTAGGTCAAAATACATTCCAGTTTGATTTTACTGTTACTACTCCAGATACAGGCGCAAAACGCTACGTGGGATTAGTGCTGTATTGTCATAACAATAATATTTTAGTGAGTACTACGCAGTTTTAAAAAGGAGTTATTTATGGAAAACTGGCTCTCAGGCTTGACCCCAGACCTGAGGTTTTGGGCATTAATGATGGGTATGGGTTGTATGACAGTTATCGCCTTAGGTGCTATGATAACAAAAACGTCAGTAAAAATTTTCAGTTTAGAAATTAATAATAAAGGAAAAATTGATGCAGGAAAAGTTGATTAAAATTATTAGATTATTCTCGCAAA
>JAQUVM010000043.1 GCA_028693355.1 Burkholderiales bacterium | reverse complement strand
TTTGTACACTATCCATATTTCAAAAATCTTCTTCATGTACTATATGTACACTTCATCAGATTTTTTTATCAGTATTCCTAGTCTATAATTGAAATACTGCGAATATGCTGGTCTTTCTAGTTTGTACACTATCCATATTTCAAAAAATCTTCTTCATGTACTATATGTACACTTCATCAGATTTTTTTATCAGTATTCCTAGTCTAATAATTGAAATACTGCGAATACGCTGGTCTTTCTAGTTTGTACACTATCCATACTTCAAAAAATCTCTTAGTGTATTATTTGTATGCACTATCTAATTTTTTAGTAATACTTCTAGCCCTAAATAGAAATATTGTGAATATGTTACACTTTTTAGATTTATATCTTATTACACGTTAAGCTTTTTGATGATTTCTTCTAATTCCGATAACTTTGCTCTAGTGTCAGCAAGAACTTTTTGTTGCACATCAAATTCATGACGACTAACTAAGTCTAGTTTATCAAAAGTTGCTTGTAGAATAGTTTTAAAATTATTCTCTATATCTGTTAATGGATTATTTTTCATTAAATTGGCAAATTGTTGTGTTGCTTCTGTAATTATTTGTTGTGTGAACATTTTATACTCCTTGTTTTTCAAGTTTAGATGTTGTCATATTTAAAAATATTTCTTATATATATATGTACACTTTGTTACATTTCTCTCAGTATTTCTAGTCTATGATCAAAATACTGCAAACATATGACACAGTTTTTAATATTAATGTGAATTAATGAAAAGAGCCACGTTTTAAAACGTAGCTCTTTTATAAATTGTGTCTAATTAACGACCGCGACGAGGCATCATTTGTGAACGCACTTTTTTATAGTGGCGTTTTACAGCTGCAGCCATTTTACGTTTACGTTCTGTTGTTGGTTTTTCATAAGTTTCACGAGAACGTAATTCTGTTAATGTACCAGCTTTTTCAACTGCTTTTTTAAAACGACGTAACGCTACTTCAAAATATTCTGTATCACGAACTTTAACTTCAGGCATTTTTATTCCTTTTATATTTTCTTAATAATATACATCATATCCGTATATTATTTAATTTGTATTTGTTTTATAAATTTATTTGCGTAAATTTTACGCTTAGTTTGTAAATGTTTTTATTTTTTGCATAGTTTTGAATGTGTTGGATTTATTAATGTAACCAAGACATTTTTAATATTTAATCACCCCCTTAGGTGAGTAAAAAGTTTAAGTCGAATATTATAACTATAAATGAGTCTATTAGTCAATAAGGTAATTTTATATAGTAGTATAATAACTTTGTTTCCCTGTATGCATGTAGTATAATCTTAGTCTCTATATTTTGTACTTCAAATTATAGGCTTCTTTATACTTCATCGAATATTATTTATATAGATTATAAATAATATATTGCTTGAGTAAGTCCTCATATTTTGACTATTAAAATGCTTTGATTGTATGTTGGAAAACTAAGATACAAATAATTATAATTTTTTGGAATGTAATCGTTATGAGTTTGTGGCGCTCTATTAAAAATATTGTTATTGGTAAGCCTCTTGATGCTGCTAATCCCAAGGTAAAAGAACATATAGCACTAATTGCAATAATTGCGTGGATTGGACTTGGTGCTGATGGTTTATCTTCTTCCGCATATGGTCCAGCTGAAGCATATTTAGCTCTTGGAAAACATACTGATATTGCGGTTTATCTAGCTTTTGCAACTGCATTTACAGTTTTCTTGATTTCATTTGCATATAACCAAGTTATTGAATTATTTCCTTCAGGCGGTGGTGGTTATAAAGTTGCGACTCAATTATTAGGCCCTAAAGCTGGTGTTGTGTCTGGTAGTGCCCTAATAATCGATTATATCTTAACAATTGCAGTATCGGTTGCCAGTGGTGTTGACGCTGTATTTAGTTTGATGCCTGCCACATGGATCCATTATAAATTAGAAGTTGAGATTGCTCTTATAGTAGCATTAATTATTCTAAATATGCGTGGTATGAAAGAATCAATCCGTATATTGATTCCACTGTTTTTAGGCTTTTTGATTACGCATCTAGTGATTATAGTTTTGGGTATAGTCTTTCATGCTGATCATCTTCATGAAATTTTACCTGCAGCGTCTGCCGAGGCCAGTAAAATGTCTGCTTCAGTAGGTTTATTTGCAGCCGTTGCGATTTTCTTAAAAGCATATTCCTTGGGTGGTGGTACTTATACTGGTCTAGAGGCTGTTTCTAATAATGTTAATATGTTATCAGAGCCACGAGTAAGAACTGGTAAATTAACAATGCTATACATGGCAATTTCTTTGTCATTTACAGCTGGTGGTATTATTCTTTTATATTTATTATGGCACGCAGAACCTGTTTTTGGTCAAACATTAAATGCTGTTGTTTTTGATAGTATTTTAAAAGAGACTGGGTTTAGTGTTCATTGGTTACCAGTTATCCTATTTTTTGAAGCTGCTTTATTATTTGTTGGGGCTAATACTGGATTTTTAGGTTGCCCCTCAGTAATGGCAAATATGGCAGTAGATAAATGGTTGCCACGCCAATTTCGTGAGTTATCTGGCCGCTTGGTTACACAAAATGGTGTATTGATCTCTGGTATTGCTTCAATCATCATCCTTTTATGGGCTAAGGGTAATGTTTCCGTATTAGTAGTTCTTTATAGTATTAATGTATTTTTAACTTTCTCTTTATCTTTACTCGGTTTATGTGTGCATTGGTTAAAAGTTCGCCGTGAAGATAATTCACAGCCTTGGTTACGTAAATTTATTGTTGCTGTAATTGGTTTTGTAGTTTGTGCTGCAATTTTGATTGTAACTACTGTTGAGAAATTTGCAGATGGAGGTTGGTTAACAATTTTAATTACTGCTATTACAGTTGGCTTTTGTTTAATGGTACGCGAACATTATCGTAAAGTTGGTGTACAATTGCAAGAGGCAGATAGTTTATTTGCAGGTCAATTAACTAAAGAAAAGATTGATGAAAGTAAATTATTGCCAATTAGTAATCCAGATGAAAAAACAGCAGTGTTTTTTGTTACGAAGCATTATGGTGCGGGACTGCATACTATGTTATGGGTGCAAAGGATGTTCCCTAGTGTTTTCAAAAATTTTGTATTTATAACATCTGGTGAAGTGGATGCCGAAGTATTTGCTAGTGAGGAGCTGTTTAATTCTGAGTATAAAAAAGATTTATGCGACATAATAAATAATTATCGTTACTTCTGTACTTCTCATGGATTAGAATCTGAGGGTATATATAGCTATGGAGTTAGCGGGATTGCAGAATTAATTAAATTAGCAAAAGAAACTCAAGAGAAATACTCAGACTGTGTATTTTTTGGTGGTAAACTTGTTTTCGTAGATGAAAACTGGTGGACTAGAGCTCTACATAATAATACTGCAGCATTGATTCAACGTGAATTGCATCTAAGAGGGATGCAGATGATAATAATGCCTATGAAAATCTAAATTTCTTAGTCTTTCGATCTTGGGATTTGTTGAATTTTGAAAAATATTTCTTATGTAGATTAATTACACAGCGTCATATTTTTCATGCATTCGCCTATCCCACAATTGAAATGCTGCGAAATTATATTTTTGCTTTCGATCTTTGGATTATATACGTTGTCATACTTCAAAAATACTTCTCATGTACCATCTGTACATTTCGTTGTATTTTTATTGGCATTCCTAGTCTAAAATTCAAATATTTCGAGCGCATATAGAAATACAAAGGCTTGCTAATTAAGCAAGCTTTTTATAATTAATATTAAGGAGTTTGTGATAAAGAGGGTTCTATTTAGTATATGCGTCATGTTGTTATATACACAAGATGTGTATGCTGGCGCGCAAAAAGAAGAGGATTTATCTCAAGATGTACAGACTTCTTTGCATAGAGCGATTATAAATCCTATTCAACCACGGTTAGTTTTCTCATCAAAAGAAAAAGCTGATGCATGGTTGACTGATATGTCTAATCGTTTAAAGAAGATATCACCAAAAGATTCATTGGTTCAAGATGATTTCATGCGTAAACGATTACTTACAACTATTCAATATGAAGCTACTCGTGCTGGATTAGATCCTCAACTTGTCTTAAGCCTGATTACGGTAGAAAGCAGATTTAATCGCTATGCAATTTCCAGCGCTAATGCGCGTGGCTTAATGCAAGTGATGCCTTTTTGGGTTAAGCAAATTGGTAGTCCATATCAAAGTTTATTTGATGCACAAACAAATATACGATTTGGTTGTACTATTTTGAGTCATTATCTTCAAAGAGAAAAAGGCAATATGTTTATGGCTTTAGGTAGATATAATGGAAGTAGAGGCCAAGCAACATATCCAGATTTAGTATATTCTGCATATAACCGCTATTGGCAACCTGCCAAATTTGCCACTATGGGCAAAGATGGCGATATAAAGTATGTTGATTATAGTAATTAAATATTTATTTTAATACCGGAAGTATAGAAAGATTATCAAGTATTTGCATTAATATAATTGCTAAGGCAGCTATAAGAATAAAACTTATAAGTACTCTATTGCTGCTTTTTAGTTTAAATGCTGCGGCAACAGGTATTAATGAAGCTCCGATTTGAAACATATTTGATTGTTTATAAATCATAACGAATGCTTGTGGTAGGGATGCAGCAATTGCTACTGGTATACAAAATGATAAAATAGTTGCAATGAACCTACCTTTATAGCCATCTTTTAGGCGAAAAGCATCCATTACAAACGCTACTAATGAAAATCCTATTGAGAAAAATGCTGTTAAGACAGTAATACTTGCAAAAATTTCAATTAATCTACCAACTATATGTGGAATAGTTGGATTATTTAAAGCTGTATGTATTAGAGCTGCGACAGTTTGAATACCCAATAGCTCTGATCTAGGAACTAAAGAGAAGATTAGTAGCAACCAACTTGTATATGCTACAGCAGGAATCAGTAATCCGATAAAGAGAGCCTGTTTAGTTTTTTTGATATCCCAATTATTGATTTTTAAAACTAATGGAATTGTCATATGCATCATCCATATACAAAAGAAAGTAGATGCACCTGTTCCAATATATTTTATATTTTCTGGCATAAAATTTAATTCATTAAGATTGATGAATTTTGAACCAATTATAATTGCCGAGATTAAGCAAATGAATTTTGTAGCGAAAATCAGACCATTTAATCTACTAATTGCATTTATTCCAATTACAAAAGCTGGCATAAATATTAAGAAAAATAACATCATACCGAATGATGGAGATACATTTATACCAAATACAGGTAAGATTGTATGAGAAATCAAGTCACCACCAACATTTACATAAGCCGCTGCAAGAGATCCCATTGATAATAAGTTTAGAATTGTAGTTATAGTATAACCAGTTGTACCAAAATACTCTTTTGCTATTGTAGCTGCATTTATATCAGGTGTTTTATATGTAGAATATACTTTCACACTAATTAGAGCAATTGTCATTGCTAAACCAAACGTAATAGTAATAAAGATCAAACTATTTAAAACTCCAGGTGCGTCTGCCACAAGAGGTAGTGCTAAAACGCCAGACCCAATAGCAGCTCCGGCTACGATAAAAGATGATAGAACTAGATTTTTCATGAACAATGCTTTTAAATTCTTAGGAAAAGTAATTATAGTATATCTAACATATTAAATGTGTATATTATTTATTATAGTTAATACATGATTAATTAACCACCGAAGAGAAGTATCATCTTATAAAACATAATAATTATTGATAAATTGTTGTAATAATACACACCCAGATATTAATTAGATTATATGGGATTTTAGGTGTTTTAGCGTATAGTTTGATGGGTATTGTTTAGCGGATTTGTAGTATTCCAATATTAATTTTATCTATTCCATTTGCGCATTGTTCGTTTTATCTCCTAGTTGTTATAGTTCATACATCTAGACATTAATGTAACTAGATTTTGTTAATTTTGTATTAAGTTTATACGAGTATATTAGCTTAACTGAGATATCAGTTGTTTTAGTGTATTTTTTATAATTTAATTTATGATATTAAATCTATTTTAACGAGGTTTTTAAAATGAAAAAGCTTTTGGTTTTATCCATCTTTAGCGCAGTCTTAGTATCAGGATGTGGTGGTACTGTTTCTATTGATAATCCAGCACCATCTCCATATCCAGCAGGTGTTCCACAGTCTATTACGATTGATAGTGCAAACGTAATTCCTGTTATTAACGGGTCTTCAACGAATGGCTATATTAAAGTGCATAATAATACTAATTATGCTATTTCTAACATTGTATATGAGGCTACAACGAATTCTTATGAGGGAATGAAGTCTGATGGCACTTTACAAAAAATGATTTTTAAGCTAAAGAGTATGGTAGGTCTTAAAGGCTTTTCTAATACATTTTTAGATCCAACAAGTGCTGCTCTTTGTAAGCAAATTCCTGCAAATGGAGTTTGTACACTTAAGTTTAGCACTCCTGCTTTAAGTAGTAATGAATTTCAGGCTTCAGCTCAAGTAACCGCAAATTACACTGATAAAAACAGTGCCGGCGTGGCATCTCAAACTTTTAACATGCAATATATTCAGCTGAATTCTGGTACACATGGCATTAAATTTTTAGGTAATTCTAATTTATATTATTATGGTAATCAGCAAGCATATACTTCTTTGTATTATTATGTAAATGGTACGCCTGGTGATATTTATGAGTTAGATAGCGTTATGGCAAGTGCTGGGTTGAAAGTTACTAATCAACAGCAACCAGGCTTCAAAGTAGCATCTGGCTATGTGGGGGTTATAAATCTTGCGGCAAATGGTCCAGTTAGTGGAGCATCACAGTCGCTTGTAAATGTTCAATATAGTCTTGCAAATACTAACGTTACTAATTCTTTACGTAATGTAAGCTTAAAAAGTAATAATTTAACATCTTCTGGGATTGTTAATATTACACCAATGGTTCCGGGCCCAATGTTGATCTCTGGGTTTATACCACTGACCAATATTAACGTAACTACACAAGGAATCATGTATCTAACTAATGTAGGAAGTAGTGTTGCAAAATTAGGAAATATTTCATATGGATCTGGGTTAGCTGCAGGTTCAACGAATACATGTGGATCTTCATTGGCTGCTAATTCTAGTTGTGCAGTTTATTTTAATATTACTAGCACATCTCAAGGGACATCATCTATAACTGTACCTTATGGTAATTATTCAGTTGTGCAACCTGTTTCTTGGTATGTTGCAGGTGGTCCAATTATAACAACTAGCGCCAATCCAACTAGCTTATCATTCTTAGTTGGTAATAGTGAGAGCTATATTGTTACATTAGGAAATGTTGGTAATACCGCACTTAAGAATTTAATACAAACTCCAACTACATTACCAGGTGGATCTGCTGTACCTACAACTCTTAATGCCTTATCATGTTTAGAATCTGATGGTATTACTCCATCAGGGAATAATTTATTACCAAGTGGTAGTTGTACATATACGATTAATGTTACGGATTCTGTTGTTGAAAGTGGTCAAAACATAATGAATACAATTAGCGGTATTTATGGTGTAAATAGTTCATCATATGTTGCTAAGATAGTTGTTCCTTATGCTTCTCGTAGTAATATAGCAAGTATTATGGTAACTCCTTTGACACCTAGTGGTGACAATAATATAATTGTCAACGGTGATGGTGTATCTACAACAATAACAACTATGCAAGTAACAAACATTAGCTATGTTCCAACTACAATTGAGTCAGTTACAAGCTATGGAGATACTAACTATATTAACTTAGAAAGTGATGATTGTTCTGGAGTGACATTAGCCCCTTTACCTGCAGAGTCATCATGTACATATAGTATTATATTAGGCCCTTATAATAATGAGTCTACTACTAATATTACAGGTATTGAATCTTCTGTAGTAGCATTTAGTGGAGCTGGCATTACAGGAGAAAGTTCAATTACTACGTTTCTAAACTATACTATTACTGGTGTTATGAAATTAGTTATGACATCAATTACAGCTAATGGAACTCCAATGCCAGCTGGTAATGGTACTGTGGGCAATCCATTTATGGAAAGTGGTTATGTTACTGGTAGTACAGTTACTTTAACTATGGAAAATCAAGGGATTGATCCTAATCTAACGATTACAGGTATTCAGGATACTAATTCTCCAATGGCTTGGGTTTTAAATCGTAGTAGTTCAACTTGTGTATCTAGTATTGGTACGCCAATAGCAATTGGTAGTACATGTACTTTAGTGTATGATTATGTTTATAACTCTAATTCTATCATTACAGGTGGTGGTACTAGCGGAACAACTTCTCAAGACATAAGTACTCCGATTATAACATTAACATCAACTGGAGCTCAGTTTATGGGACAAGTGGTTGTTCCGTCAACAGTTGGTACAGAAGGTACATTTATTTACGCTAATTCTAACTTAGCTACATTGGTTAATACTGCTGCTATTGCAGGAACTGGTGCTAATGAGTCATTTACTATTACTACTACATTGACAAATGCTAACGGTTATAGCGCAATGACAGAAAATGTTTATGTGGCTAATGTACAATACTTTAATGGAGTACCAGCTACTATAAACTGTGGACCTACTTCAGTAGATCCTAGTGGTAGTGTGTATATTCAGAATTGTACTCTTGGTAGTTCATCTAGTAGTGCTGTGTATAGCGTAAATAACCTATATGCAGGAGCTACTATTGCAGCATGGTTTGCTCCTAATACAAATGGTCAAGGTTTGTCTATTAATACAATGTATTTCAATGGGTTAATAACACCATAAAAATTTGTAAATAACTGTTAATGGTAGTTTATTATTAGTAAGATATGTTTCTCTAATTAATAAGCTACCATTTTTATTTATACTTTGAAGTATATTTTTATTTAAAGTTTATCATGAGTGAAGAAAAGACCGAACAACCAACACCCAAAAAAAGAAGGGATGCTCGAGAAAAAGGGCAGGTTGCTCAGAGTAAGGATATAAACTTAGCAACAGCTATATGTACATTATTAGCTTATATAATAGCTACAGATGGTTATTTATCTGATTCTTATAAAGAAAGTTATAAATTAATCCTTAATATAATTGCAAAGGGGAATGTTTCCACTTTTGATATTATTGCTACAATTCAACAATTAGCATCTTTTGGACTAAAACTTTTGATTCCAATTGCAATTGCCGCTGTAGCATCATTATTTATAAATATAGTACAGTTAAAAGGAATTGTTCTTTCAAAAGAATTTCCTAAATTTAAGTTTGATAAATTTAACCCTATTAATAATGCAAAGTCAATCTTTTCTAAGAAGACATTTTTAAAATTTGCAAAGCAAATAATAGAAATTGTGGTAATGCTATTTGTAGTTTGGTTAGTTGTAAAAATAAATATTGAAAATTTTCTTAAATTAAGTTACGCTACATATATATCTGATATCATTTATTATATAACTAAATTATTTACAAAAATATTGGTTATTACTTTATCAATATACATAATTGTAGCTATTGTTGACTATATGATTGAAGCAATAAGCTTAACTAAACAGCTTATGATGAGTCATAAAGAGATCGAAGAAGAATATAAAAATAGTGAGGGTAACCCAGAAATTAAAGGTAAGCGTAAAGAATTACACCGTGAATTATTAGAAGAAGATAGCACACATAATATTGTTAGTCATGCAAGTTTTATTGTTGCGAACCCCACTCATATAGCGATTTTGATTTTATATAATCCGCTTAAATGGTTAGTACCAATTGTTATTGCTAAAGCTACCGATGAGCATGCATTTAAATTAATTCAAGTAGCAAAAGAAAATGATGTGTTTGTGATAGTAGACAAACCTTTAGCTAGAAAGATGTTTTCTGATTGTCCTGCTGGAACTTTTATTACCGGTGAATTTATTCCAGAGATAGCAAAAATTATAATGGATAACTTGGATAAAATGCCAATAGTAGCAAAACAGCTACAAGAAAATAAGGTGCAAAAGCTAGAGAAACCAGAATTTAAGGATAAAACAACGTTTAAAGATAAATATAACCTTAAGTTATAGATTATAGTTATTAAAAATATAACCCACAGTTTTGGATGTGATAGTATGTTAGAACAAAATATAGAAATAGAAGAGTATTCTACAATAGAAAATATTGAAGAATGTGATAAAGCTATTGATGAAACCGCTGTAGTTAACCCAACGAATATTGATTTGCCAATAGTTGTTGTTATTGGGTCAGTAAAATTATCGCTAAAAAAGTTAAGCGAATTAAAATTAGGCGATGTTGTAAAGATTGATGATTGGAATCAAATTGTTAAGCTATATTTATCTGAGCAGCTAATAGCTGAAGGAATTTTAGTAGATATTGATGGAATTATTGGCGTTAAAATAACCAATAAATCTTCATCATAATTAATTGGTAATCTTTTAAATAGGGTTTCTATGAGACAAGATGAAATAAAAAATGAAATCAATAGTTTATTTGATAGAGTAATCTTAAATTTCAAAGAACACACTAAGCATGAAAAGTTTACAATTGATCGAATAAAATTTTTTGAACTATATGGTAAAGTAGTTAGTGCTCGTGGGGTTTCAATTACAGCAAATATTAAAGATGTGAAAATAGGCGATCTTTGTGTAGTTGAAGATGAGCGTCATAGCTTAGAGATTATATCTGAAGTAGTTGCTATTGATAATGACAACATTACTTTATTGCCATTTGAAAGTATTTCTGGACTTTCAGTTGATTGTACAGTTAAAAAAATTAGTGATGGTTTCACGATGAACGTTGGAGATCATTTACTAGGAAAAGTAATTAATGGATTTGGTCTAGTTTCAGGAAATATTAATGGTGATTTATTAGATAGCAAAAAAGCAAATCATTCTTATGAATGTTCTATCTATGCTTATGCACCAGATCCAATGACTCGCCCAGTCATAGATACACCTTTTTATACAGGTGTTAAAAGTATTGATGGGTTTATTACCTGTGGTAGAGGTCAGCGTATTGGTATTTTTGCTGGGCCTGGTATGGGTAAAACTACTCTTATGGGTATGATTATTCGTAATTCAGAAGCCGATGTGATTGTGATTGGGCTAATTGGTGAGCGTGGACGAGAGGTAAAAGAGTTTATTGAAATTGAACTAACGGGTTTTGATGTTAGTAAATGTATTTTAGTGGTAGCAACTTCTGATAGGCCACCTATTGAGCAACTAAAGTGTGCTTATGTTGCTCAAACTATTTGCGAGTATTTTAGAGCTAAGGGTAAAAATGTTTTACTCTTTGTTGATTCGATAACTAGGTTTGCTAGAGCTGGACGCGAGGTTGGACTATCATCTGGAGAGAGTATAAGTCGTGGGGGGTATCCGCCATCAGTTTTTGCTTCTTTTCCAAAGCTGATGGAAAGAGCTGGAGTTGATGAAAATGGTTCAATTACGGCGTTTTATACTGTTCTTATGGAAGGTGAAGAGCTTAATAAAGATGCGATTGCTGATGAAGTCAAATCTATTATTGATGGGCATATAATTCTATCTCGAAAATTAGTTGAGCAAAGCCATTTTCCTGCAATAGACGTGCTAAGTAGTTTAAGCCGAGTTGGTGATCGTTTGATTAGTGATGAGCATATAAATGCTATGCGACATTTGAGGTTGCTTCTTTCTAAGTATAAGGAAATAGAGTTTTTGCTTAGAATTGGAGAGTATAAAAAAGGCGAAGATAATATCGCAGATAAAGCCGTAGATAATAATCAAAAAATAATGAAATTACTTACGCAAAAATCTACTGTACCTTGTCAATTCGATGAGACAGTTGCCGAAATGGTTTCAATTGCAGGTATTTAGAAATAAAAAGTGCAATTTTAGTTTTTAATTTAATGAAAGTAGAAGTTTTTGCTAGAAAACATAATCTTTAAGCTACTCAATGGACCATTAGAGGGTTCATCATTTGATATTGAGTATGAAAAAGTGTACAAAGTGGGAACTAATGATGATTGTGAAATCTACATCGAGTCAGATGTTGAGTCATTATTTTCATTTATAGTTAAAGATAATTTTTTACAATTTACTTCTTTAGCAGAGAATGCTTTTTTATCAGAAGTTATTCTTACTAGTGAAACCTATGAATTACCTAAAATATTTACTATAAATAACATAAAAATAGGTATAGGTTCAAGCGATAATCTAAATGGGGCTCTTAAAGTAAATGACTTAATACATGATAATACGACTTCTGATAATTTAGTACCAGATATAGATGATTACTCTTTGAATCAAGAAGAAGCTGTTGATAGTTTAGATAATCAAGAGTCAGGCTTAAGTAAAACAAAGCCTGAGTTAAACTACTTTAGAAATAAAATTGATCAAATTACGTTATTTATACATAAGAGTAAGTTCTTAAATAAAGAGATTTATAATATAAGGTATTATTGGTTAGCTCTAATAATATTAGTTCTTATTTTATTAATTTCTATAAGAGTTCTTATAAATATAGGCGTTGATGTGGAGCAATCTATAGTTAAAGATAAGTTAAATGATGATTTAAAGATAAAAGAAAAAGTAGCGTATATTTTAAACTCTAATCATCTAATGCTAAATACAGTAGAGTCTAATGATGTAATTTTGGTTACGGGAATTGTGCAAACTAAAGAAGATGTAGTTTTTATTAACAGGCTTTTTAAAACCAATGATCTTAGCGATCATGTGAAAGTTATACCTCTTATATATAATGATATTGAGAGTAATTTGCTACAAATTATGAAATCAAATCAAATGCAAGACGCTGTCTTTATCTCTTTTAATAATGCTAATGCAGAGGTTAATATTGCTGGATTTACTAAGAATGTAGATATGATAGATGGCGTTAGTCATCAAATTACAGAACAATATCCTAATATTGAGAATATTAATTATAGTAATCTATTTTCTTTAGATGATTTGGTTAATAGCATAAATATTGCTATTGAGTCATTTGTGTTAAATAAACAAATAAAGGTAGATTATGATTTAAATCATAAAAGTATTTCTATAAGCGGCTATTTGGATAGTAGCAATAAAAATTTATTAGTTCAATCATTAGCAAAGGTTAATGGCCAATATGGGGAATTAATAGATTTTGTATATGATATAAAATCTCCCAACGAATTGGTTCCAATTCAAGTAATACAAATTAGTTTGAGTCAACCAAGTTATATAGTAGTTAGAGGTGGTGATGTGATTTTTGAAGGTGGACAAATCAATGGCTATACTTTATCTAGGATAACTCAGAAAGAGCTTTTTTTTACAGGAAAAGCAAATTTTTCTATTAGTATAGGAAACACTGAAACCTATGATTCTATAGATAACAATATAGATAATAAATCAGATAAGAGAATTAATATACTAAAAGAAGAAGCTCAAAAGGAATCTGCGGCAATTTCTAATTATGAATATAAAGTAAACGGATTAAAACAAATCTTAGGTGCGACCAAAGATACGCAATTAAAGCTAATAATAGAAGATGAAATTCAATCAGTTAATAATGACTTGATTGAAATGAGAAAAAATTACCTAATTTTACAAAAGAAAACGAATTTAAATGTTAACTAATGCCCAACCATTAAATCTAATAATGATAATATTTTTTTTAAGTTTGATACCTATATTTATTATCTTAACAACATCTTTTATAAAAATTGCTATGGTATTAATTATGGCTAGAGAAAGTTTGGGTGTGCAACAAGTCCCACCAAATATTGTCATGTATGCTATGAGTTTAATTTTAACTTTTTATGTAATGAGTCCCGTCTATAGTAATAGTTACCAAGAGTTTACTAAGTTGTCTGATGGAAATGTTTCTGTTGCGCAAATTACTCAATTATATGATGCCTCAAGTGCTCCATTAAAGAAATTTATGTTAAAGCATTCAGATAAAGATGATCAAATTTATTTTTATAATACTTTACAAAAATTTTGGGGCAAAGAGATGATGAAATCTGTAAAGAGAGATGATCTTATTGTGCTTATACCTGCCTTTATGGTTAATGAGCTGAACCAAGGGTTTAAAATTGGATTTTTAATTTATTTGCCCTCAATAATAATTGATATTATTGTATCTAACATACTAATGGCAATGGGGATGCAAATGATGTCTCCTGTGACAATTTCCCTTCCAATTAAATTGTTATTATTTATAACATTAGGTGGATGGACAAATTTAATTGGTGCCATAATGAGATCATACTAAGAGAATTAATTAAAATAAATTTGAATAATAAATAAAATGAGAACCGTAGGGATGAAAGAAGTGATGCCTGAGATAAGAAACAATGAGATTAATGATATATTCTCAAATAAGAGAGATTTACAATATATGTATAACTTAGCGGTAGAAAAGTTTCATATTGGAGATTATAAAAGAGCCCATGAGCTAATTGGTTTAGTTTATACCTTGGATAAGAATATCTCTTCACAATATTTAAAAACTTATGGAGCTATCCTTCAGGCAATTGGAGATTATGCACAGGCAGTTTCTATGTATGAAAGCGCATTTAATCTAGAACGTAATAATGAAAATGCATGCTTATTTTATACTGGAGTTTGTTTATTTAAATTAGGATCTTATGAGCAGTCTCAACATAAATTAACAATTTTTTTGGCAGAAGGTAATAAAAATACCAAGCTCTTGTCAAGAGCTAAATTATATTTAAAATTAATTAATAATAAACAGAAGGCTTAATTCTTAATTAAGTAGTTTGATTTATATTTTGGAGAAAATAATAAATGGTATTAGACGGAAATATTACTTATTTGGCAAAGCATGGATTACTACTGTCATTGTTTTTGTCATTGCCTGTTGTAGTTTCAGTTGCGCTAATTGGGCTTCTGGTTAGTATGATTCAGGCCTTGACACAAATTCAAGATCAAACATTTTCTTTTGCTATTAAACTATTTATTGTAATAGCTGTTATTTACCTGACGGTCGATTGGATGGCGCAGCAGCTTTATAACTATGCTAAACTTTTATATCAGTATATTGGATAATTATGTATATAAAAATAACAAAAACACTCCTAATTTTATCAAGCTGTTTGTATGTGTATGCAGATAATTTGCAGGATACTAGCCCTAATAAAAATAATGGGTCTAGTGGTGCTAATACTTATATTTTCTCTAATGATTCTGTATACGATGCAATCAGGATATTTGCAAATCAAAATAATTTAAAACTTGAAATGGTTAATGATATTGCAAGTAAGCTCAAAAGTAGAAAAATAAGTGCGAAGTTTTCTAATTATGGTTATGCTGATCTAGTAAATCAATTATCTGTAATATATGGTTTTGACTGGTTTACTTATAATGGGACTATGTATATTACAGATAAGAAGTATATTACTCAAGAATTTAGTATTTATAGTACAAATATGAAATCATTAAAAGATTACGTTAAAGCAGAAAATTTGCTTTTAGACAAATTTAACTATTCAGAATTTCCATCTTCAAATAAAGTAGTTATAAGTGGTCCTAAGGCATATTTAGATGTTATAAGGAAAATTATAGATACATTACAACTATCGGGTACTACTCAACAATTTGGTATTTATAAACTTAAATATGCTAGTGCAACTGATATTTATTTAAGTTATAACAATACTATGGTTAATTCTGTATTATCAACTCCTCAAGAACAACAAATGGTTGTCCCAGGTGTAGCAACATTATTACAAAATCTCCAAGGTCAAAATATAGGTTTAAATAATGTTCAATCGGTAGAAATGATTAAAAATGGCAATGGAACTTCAACTAATAATGAAAATAGTCAACCTAATTCAAGCCAAACAGATGTTAAGAGTACCTCTATTAGTAATGCATCTAATATCCAAGCAGATCAGCGATTAAATGCTATTGTTATTCGTGACACTCCTGAAAATTTGAGAATGTACAAGAGTATTATTGAAAGGTTAGATGTTCCGACTCCATTAGTTTCTGTTGAATTATTAATTATTGAAATTAATGATAGTAAAATTAATCAAGAGGGAATAAGTTGGTGGGCTGGTGGTGTTGGATTTAATACAAAAGGTTTAGCAAATGCTAATTCATCAAATGGTTTAGTAGCGGCTTATGGAAATATTGTCAATGGTAATAATTCAGTGGTTAATAATACCTCATCATTTTTAGCTTCATTGAAGTTTTTGGAAGAAAATGGTTTTGCTAAAACTGTTGGAAATCCTACACTAACTACGATTGATAATATTCCAGCAACTGCAACTGTAGGAATAAATACATTTACAAATCCATCAGTATCATCTCAAGCCCCTAATGCCGCATATCAAAGTATAACAGGTATGTCGATATTACCCCACGTGATTTCTAAACAGGATAATAACTTTGATACACATTCTAATCAAGTCAAGCTAACAGTTTCTTTATTAGATGGTGATTTGCCACAATTTGGAATATCTTATCCAACTATGTTTCAAGGTAGTATAAATAGCCAAGCTGTATTAAAAGATCGTCAAAGCTTATTAATTGCTTCTTATAATAAAAAGCGAGATGAAGTTTACGAAGATAAGGTACCTGTTTTAGGCGATATACCGCTACTTGGCTGGTTTTTTAAAAATAAAGTAAATGCAACATATACTGCAACTACACTATATTTACTAACACCTAAAGTTATTTGGATTGATATGCATAATGATCAGAGTCTTATTGGTACTTCCAGTAATAGTCATGCTATTAGTATTGAAAAACTGAAAGAGCAACAAAATTTTGAGAGCTTTATAGAAACTATAATAAATAAATAAGGCTATTATGATTTTTATTTTATCATGTGAATATAATGAATTGGAGTGACTTAAACATAGATGAGCTACTTTCTCACTCCAATTTGATAAGCTTATTTTTACTATGTATAGCCAGACCATTTGGGCTGATGGTAATTTGTCCTTTATTTGAGAAATCTTATATTACGGCTTATCTAAAAATACTTTTAGCGATGTTATTTAGTATTTTTATATTACCATCACAGCTTAATCAACTCTCTAATAATATTAATTTATTTATGTTTTGTGCTTTGTTAATTAAGGAGTTTTTATTAGGAGCAGTTCTTAGTTATATTGTGAGCTTTCCATTTTGGTTAGTAGAAAACTGTGGCAATATAATTGATATTCAGCGTGGTGAGCAGTTTGGTGCGCAAATGAATCCTATGGCCAAAACTCCAACATCATCAATTGCAAAACTAATGACTCGTGCATTTGCTGCATATTTTGTAGCAAGAGATGGGTTGGTATTTATTTTTGATATTATGTTTCAAAGCTTTAATATTGTTAAATTAGGTAGTTTCAAATTTTCGAGTCCAATTATAAACAGTGACTTTTATATAAAGTTATTTAGTACATATTTCTCTTCTATTTTAATATTGGCAATGCCAGTAGTAATTGCAATGATGTGTTTGGAAATTACTTTGGCTTTGATTAGTTCTTTTGTTCCACAGTTAAATGTAACTATTTTATCAATGCCGATAAAAAGTATTATTGCATTATTGGTGCTAACTTTTTATTTAGATAACTTATTTTATAAAGTAGTATTGGATTTTGTAACAACCACAAAAGCTATTTTTTGAGATTTATTTATTTGTGCTATTTTTACTAAATTTTTTCAAATAATAGCTGTAAGTATTTATCTATAAGGGTCTTTACTTTATTTTTTAATAATTTTACTTCAAGTTTTTTAGAGTTATATCTCTAATATCTCCCGTTAAATTTATCTATTCCAATATTAGTTTTATCTATTCCATTGTTATATTGTCTTATCTATAGAGGTTTTGTAAAATCTAGTTATAGCTAACTTACTTTTAAATTAGTAATTTAACTTGAAATTAGTTATGACTGATTATATAAGAATTAACGATAGTTACTTCTTTAAGTTTATGAGATTTTTGTATAGGGAAAAGTTTTATGTACAATTTACAGTTAGATTATGAAGGACAACCATTAATTAGAGCTGCTTCAATAAATGATATC
>JAQUVM010000042.1 GCA_028693355.1 Burkholderiales bacterium | reverse complement strand
TTAATTGATATTGATCAATCAGATAAACCAATCCCAGGCATGGCAAAAAGATGGGAAATTTCTCCTGATGGTAAAACTTATACTTTTTACCTTCGCGATGATTTAAAATTTTCTGATGGATCACCTATTACAGCTGAAAGCTTTGTTTACTCTTGGCGTCGTCTTGCCAATCCAAAAACAGGCGCATATACATTTGTTATAGATCACTTAAAAAATGCCAAAGAAATTTTTGCAGCTAAATTACCACCAGAACAACTAGGTATAACTGCTATTGAATCAAATATACTACAAGTAACACTAGATACACCTGATCCAGCATTTATTGCTAAGTGTACAGCAGTTTTTACTACACCAGTTCCGCAACATACCATAGAACAATATGGTGAAAGCTGGGCAATTCCTGAACACTTAGTATCTGCTGGAGCATATAAAATAGTCGATAGAATAGTAAATGGCCCAATTAAGCTCACTAAGAATAATTCTTACTATGCAAGTAATTTAGTACAAATAAACAATCTTGAGTTTATACCATATCCAGATCGTAATGCCGCTATATCAGCATATAAAGCTGGGAATATAGACATATCAGCAAATGTACCAGTTGACCAATATCAAGAGTTAAAACAAAAATATCCAGATGAATTAAAAACTGTAAAAATGGAAGGCATAACATTTTATAGCTTAAATACTCAGGTAAAATCCCTGCAAAATAAAAATCTCCGTCAAGCATTATCAATGGCTATTGATAGAGAAATAATTGCACACAAAGTATTAGCCAATGGACAAGTACCGCTTTATTCATATACAACAAATACAATTGAGAACTCTCGCTACCACAACCTTGATTATGCATGGAGTAAATTACCCCGTAATGAACAAATTAAGCTCGCACAAAATTTATATAATAAAGCTGGATATAATAGCAAAAAACCTTTTAAAGTAGATTTGCTCTATGATAATAATGATGCAAACCGTAAAGTAGCAGTAGCTATTGCTGATATGTGGAAAACTAATCTCGGAGTAAAAGCAAATCTACATAGCTCGGAATGGAAAACTTATCTTGAAGCACGTAAAACAGGTAAATTTGAAATTATCAAAAATAGTTGGGGTGCTGCGTTTAATTTTGTAACAACTTATACACCAGAATATGCATGCGGTAATGCGGTGAATGTTTCAAAGTTATGTACAAATGGCTATGATAAATTATTAGAACTCGCGAATGAGGAACAAAACCGTGAGTTACAAACAAATATATATGGTAAAGCATTATCACTAGCTATGAACGAGTACGGAATTATTCCATTGTATCAAAATAGCTATACAATGCTAATCAAACCGTATGTGCATGGTTTAGATGTAGAAAATAATTTGCTAAATGATATTCGCTCAAAATGGATTTCGTTTAAGTAACTATATCAAAAATCTTAATGACGTATCCTTTGCTCTGCGATCATAAATGCTCTTAAAATATCATTTATCCGAGTTTGATATTTTTTACCATAGCTTTTAAAATATTGCACAATATCATGATCTAATCTCAGACTAATCTGATCTTTAACCTTTGAAGATTCAATAGTATCCAAAATTTGAACAACTTCATTCCATGATAAGTCATTATTAACCATTTCATTTAATACACTATCAGACACATGTCTAAATTGGCTAAAGTCTTCAACTGCAGGGATATCTGAATAGTCAATTGTTTCATCAGAAAGACTAGCTAGAGCCTTTAGTTCTTCATTTAATTTTTTGCTTATTTTCATAATATGCTACCTTTTCTTTTTTATTAGCTCTACGTGCTGAAATAATTCTAATTTTTTGATTTCTTGGTGTAAAGACCAACATAATAACAACTACACCATCTATCTCTCCAATAATTTGTAATCTTTGCTCATTTTGTACCATCCTATTTGGTTTAATTATTTTATCCTTATCCACAAAAACATATTTAGCTAATTCAAAACTAACTCCATGTTTCACCGCATTAGATTGATTTTTATTTTCATCCCATTCAAACTGCACTTACATTACTCCTTAATAATGACATTATAACAAAATTCATGACAATTTGTCATGTTTATATAGCATGTAACTATTATTTTTACTTATTAAATACATACTGTAAATACGATAGAATATATTGCATAAATAACATACAATATAGCCACTAATATCTGATTTAAACCAATGGATACAATATTTATGAAAACATAAGAAATGCGCAATAAGAATACAAGTACAGATGTACTATAATATTTGACTACCTACTAAATATAAAAGTAGAAAGTAGGTGAAAGATGTGAGAAAACACATTAATAAATCATGGTCTGACCTGGCTATGAATACATTAAATGTCATTCTGAAGATAATCTTTTAGATTATTTTAATTATTGGCACACATGGACAGCTCCATTTTGGGGGATATTTTCTTTTCTCACACCAATACTGTAATATTACATAACAAAAATAGCAAAATCTGAAAAATACAATATGATAAAATATGTTACATAAGCAACATACAATAATAGCTACTACTATGAACATTACACAAATAGAACATAACATCAAAAACTTACTGGAAAATTATAATCAAGAAACATTTATCTATGATTTACTATTAGCCTATGGTATACCAAATTCATCAATTGATAGATTGCAAAAAGGTAAACTAAATTTATCCAAAAATGCTGATGAAAATATTTTGAAAAAACTATTTCTGGACACTGTTTGATTTAGATGAAGAACTTCTTGAATAAATCTTCATTCTTAATATTTTATAAATGAATGATCTCAAAAGGTATTAAATATGAATAACAACGAATTTATATATATTGAAGAATTTTTTAAGACAACATTACCTACATTACAAAACAACCCAAATGGTGATAAAACAGTTGTATTTATTGGAGCTGGATTATCTAGAAATTATGGATGCTCAGGCTGGAGTGAATTAGCTCAAGAAGCAATCAAAGAATGTTATAAAATACCCAATGGAATTAATTATTTAACATATCAAGATCTAATAAGTACCATCAATAACCCTAAAACTATGCTTACAATAGGCAAACGATATTTATACAAAAAGAAAAAGAAAAATATATTTAAAAAGTGCCTTAATAAATCATTAAATAACTATTCATCACAGATCAAAAAATCGACAAATGGAATTTACCGCCATTTAACAGGAATCTTCAAATATTTTATAACAACAAATGCCGATAAACACATCAATAATTTTTTTGACTATAATAATATCCATTACAAAAATATGCATTCTGGACCAATTAAAAAAGATACGCTATATAAAATCCATGGCTGTATTTCAGATATAAATAGCATGGTATTTACCACTGATGAATATCTGCGACAATATATGATTGAAACAAATAATACATCTGCGTTTAAATTGGGAAATTTCTTGCAATCAGTCTTTATGAATTATGATGTAGTCTTTATTGGGTATGGATTAGCAGAATTTGAGCTACTTGAACGAATGATAGGCATATCATCAGATAGAAAACACTACATAATCAATGGATATTATGAACATCAAATAGAGCTAATTAAAGTTAATGCACTATATTTTCACTCATTTAATGTACAACAAGTTGTATATAAATTAAATAATAATGGACATGCTGAATTAACCAAATATATTGAACAATATTACAATGAAAAATCCATTGAAATTAATAACCCATTATCACTATCAGATGAAATGGACGAAGCACTAGGTGCAGAATATGAATAAAAAAATACAAACTTTAGTTGAAGAAATGTCCAAAAATATTGAAAAAAAAGAATATTTTTTTAATAACACAACCAAAATTAAGTCTCCAAAGGCTTGGTTTGAGGAATTATACCAAGCAGAACTATTAACACCAGATAATGCTTTGGCAATTGTGTACATTAGAGTCTTAATCAGCCATGACATGAATAACAACAAATACTTCATAAAAGTAGTAAATGATTGGTTAGATAGTTTTTTTAACTTAAATCATCCAGCTATCAACACAATGTGGTTTATTGAAGAGGTTATAAGATTAAATAATGTTGATTTGAATAATAAATGTAAAAAATTCATAATAACCAAATTATCCAATCAAAAAACATTCAACGAAGTAGTTAATTCAATTGTTTACAACCAGCAAATAAACAAATTTATTATTTCTGAACCAAATACTGTTATTCAAATATTAAAAATAATTATACCTAAAGATCAATTTCCTACCATCTCACAAGATGTATATACAACATTAAAACTTAGAGAAGATCTCTCACGATTTCTAATAAACAGCAGCAACCAAGAGTATTTATCTATCATTTTAGAACATCTACTACCATATATTGATACGCAGCCAGTCGAGTTTTCAATGATTGACACAATAGATAGTGGTTATTATTGCTTCAGTTATGGAGATTATTTAATTGGGTTCTTACTTGATATTATAGACAACAACTCTGAAAAAGAAAATGAAAAATTAATATCACAATTAGTACAGCATGTTTCATCTAATAATACTGAATACTTTAGGAAAACCACTATTTTCAAAATAATTATTTACATCATAGATAAAATTAACAAATATGAATTAATAACAGAAGTTTTTAATTTAATTAAATCATTGGAAGAGTTATCTACAGTAAGATACGCTCTATATCATTGCATAATAAAAAAATGTGAAGACACATGGTACGAAATATGTCCTAATTTTGATAATTGGTTATCAAAACTAGAATATTCAGAACAATATAAACAAAGTTGCAACGATATAAAGATGCTAAATAATTTAGCTAAGCAAACAAAACTAACTCTATTATATTTGTTTAAAGAAAATAATTCATTATACAAGAAATTAAGTAGCGATTATCCATATGATATACATGAGCCAATCAAGTCATTTGAAATAAAATCATCAACTGAATCACCAAATAATTATTTGGAAATTTTTAAAAAATCAACCATAACAGACATAATAGAATTTCTAAATGGAACAAAAAAAATACCAGTTAATACTGATTTCCCAGAAATACACCTAGAAGAGGCATTTAACAATGATTTTCAAACTAATAATGAAAAATATATTAATTGTTTAGAATATACTTTTAGTAACTTAACTAATAATAAGCATAAATCTTGGATTTTATATCAATTGTCCAATCAAATAAGAACTCATCAAGATAGTCACTACATAGAAATATTAGATATTATTTTAAATGATCAAAACACCATTATAAATAAGCGTTATTTGTATGCTATATTAGCATTCATTAGTTCAATAGTGGATAACAATGTTTCTCAAATTATGCCGCATGAAGAACAGCTTAATAGATTATTAGAAAAAAATATATGTTTAGAAAATGATACAAATATTGACCATTTAGCTGGTGGTAAAAACTCTATATCAGGACAATGTTTACAAATTATAATTAAAATTAGTATAGAAAAAGATAATACTTTATTTAAGTTTGCAAATGACATACACAAGTATAAAATATATCTAAATAATCCAAATGGAATATCAATAATTGGACAATATTTATTTTGGTTGTTTAAATATGACAATTTCTTAAGTTACTTTAATAAACTTAATATAAACACACAAAACATAGCATTATCAACATATTTTCAATATTCAAGATACGTCAACAAAGAAATTTTTAATCTATCTTTGAAAAATAACTTTATTAGCACCGAAGAAAATATATATCCGTACATGAATCATGCAATGTATTTCTATTTAAATAATGAACATAATTATATTTTAGACCTATTAAATGAACAAATATCTAATGAGAAAATTGTCGAAGCTATAATCACATCATTGAATAAATTCAATGATCAAATTATTAAATTAAATGCCAAAAATAAACTCTTTGAAATATGGACAATATTAATCATATCACCATTATCTTCGAATGTAATATCTAGGATGTTATATAGCTCAAATTTAATTGATATTAAAAATGAAAAAGAACTAGATTTATTTAAAAAAACATTACGTTTGTTAACATTACATTCAATCATTTACGAGAATGAAGCTGTTAAAATACTTTTTAAATTATTAAATGAATGCCAATTTACAGATGTTATACTTATTTTACTAGATGTAGCCAATAATAGTCCCAGAACATATTATATGGGTATTGAATATTTAGACAAGGCTCTCAAAATACTCCACGAACAAAACTTTAAACTATTAGAAGATAATCTTAAAAATTTTATATTATTAATAGCCAGATTAAAAGAAATTAATTATCCCGTTCCAATAAAAGTAAATCCCTAATCTATCAGGCACATTATTTATTAGAATAAAATAGCTATACAAGTAGCACTTAAATCTTAATTTATAAAATAATATGACAATCTAATTTTTAGATAAACAAACACTAATAAAATATCCGCCATATTGCCAAGATTTAATTACATAATTATCTTGGCATTCAATGTCCAATAAATTTAGATTAGTATTTTTATAGAAATCATTTGAAAAACCACAACCAATAGCTTTTAACAATGACTCTTTTTTAGTCCATAATTTATAAAAATCATTATGATTTGCTACTACAGATTGCTCAATATCAGAAAAAACTATTGATGACAATTCATTATAATTACAATTGGCATCTATTTGTTCTATATCAATTCCGACATTATAGCCATCAGCATGAGATATTGCCAAAATAACATAATCTCCACTATGTGAAATATTATAATTAGCTTTACTGCCATTCGGCAAATAAAAATATGGCTTACCAGAAGATGAGTATTGTATAAATATTTTATCTGGTGATATTTGATAAATTTTTGATAAATAATAATGTTGAATTAATTCGGAAGTAAATACTCTCACCTTATCTTCTAGCTTATAAAATGAATTAATTTTGGCTCTAATATCGCTACTAAAAAATTTCATATAATCTTCAAAATTAAAACTCTTACAGGTTTTAATAATATACAAGTCAACTTGATTCAATAAGTTTTGCTTAATCATTTTTAGCTTTTATAAAATCAATTATTTCCCTTTGTATCATACGAGTATATTTTTTCTCAATAATATCACTATGATAACAATCAACAGCTACTACTTTATAAAAATTCAATTTCTTAGATAGTCCTTTTATTGTATTACGATAAACAATATGTCTAATTGTATACTCAATATATGCTTTAATTAGACGAATTATCCTTAATTTACGTTTTTTATCTTTGATCAATGGTAAATTATTGGGAAAAATATCTCTAGTCGCACAAAAATACAAAATTTGTGTATTATTTAATGTCTTTACTTTACCTGAAATAAGATGTTTATCACCACGTATTTTATAAAGAATTTTTCTTCTAATATAGTCATAAGTATTCATGGTTCTAAAATCACTATCCAATAAAACAAGTCTTATATTTCTTATTTTCTCAAAATATTGTGCAACCATATAAGCAAAGCAGCCACCAGCTGAGTGTCCAATTAATATAATATTTGTATTTTTAGAATATTTTTTTATTAACTCTATATATTGTTGAATAATAATATTTACAGAGCTATTAAACTCGAAATCTTTAAATAAGTAAATATTGGCATAATGATTCAGTTCAACCGCTAAAGCTGCATAAAGTACTTCATCAAAAAATCCAGGTATAAAGATAATATCATCGGTGAAATTACCATTTGAAAAAAACCCATCTTGATTTTCAATAAAATCGTTAACTGCAATAATACTATCGAGTAAGGCTAAACATTTTATTGTCCGATATGTAAATATATCAGTAACTTTGTATTTTCTATCTCTTAGCCTATCATTTAATATAATTACTAATTTCATGGCTAAAAGCGAATTCCCACCTATTTGGAAAAAATCATCATTTATATGAATATTAACTGCATCTATCTCAAGAATATCCGCAAATATTTGTCTAATCAAATATTCTTTTGCATTCAATTGATCTTCATTGCTATTTATTACATCTCCTTTAGGCAACTTAGCTAAGGCTTTATAATCTAATTTGCCATTTATTGTTAATGGAAATTCTTCTACCCTAATAAATTTATGAGGTAGCATATACTCTGGTAGCTTTTTTTGTAATACACTAATAAATTTAGATTCTTGAATTTCAACATTGGCAACATAGTACAAATTTAACTTAATGATACCTTGATCTCTGTTAGCTACTACTACACTTTGCTTAATATCAAAGTTTTTATTTACTACTGTTTCAATTTCACCTAATTCAATACGATGTCCATTAACTTTTATCTGATTATCATTTCTTCCTATATAGTCCAAATTTCCATCTGGCAATATTCTTACTAAATCGCCAGTTTTGTATAATCTTAATTTATTTATTAAGATAAATTTTTCATTCGTTAAGTTAATTTCATTTAAATAACCATTGGCAAGGCTTGAACCTCCAATATATAATTCACCAACTTCTCCATTTTTGATAATTTCATGATTTTTATCTAAAATATAATAAGATGTATCCGCTATTGAACCACCAATTGGAATGCTATTTGATTTAGATAAATCAGTATCTTTATCAACATGATACTCAAAGCTAAACATACATGTTTCTGTAGGCCCATATTGATTTTTAATTGTTATTTTTGGCAAATAATATCTAATTTTATTAACCAATTCTACACTGAGCTTTTCACCACAACAATATAATAATTTAAGATTTAATTCAGACAATAAATTTATCGGCAACGTTGCCAAATAATCAATAAATACCGACAGATGGCTTGGAACAAATATAGCTAGTGTAATATTTTCTCGGTGTATTAAATTGAATAAAAGGTACGGTTCTTGAATTTCATTAGCTGATGCTATAACTAATTTAGCACCAGAAGATAGTGCTAAGAATATTTCACGTAGTGACGGATCAAATGAAAAAGGTATCTTAGCTAGAATATTAAAGCTTGAATCAATTTTATGAGCATTTATTAAATAATTTATTTTATTAACTATTGCACTATGGCTTATCATAACACCCTTTGGTATACCTGTAGTACCGCTAGTGTAAATAATATAAGCTACGTTGTTAGAGGATATATTAATGTGCAAATTATCGTTATGATACTCAACATACTTATTTTGATTTAAATTTATAATATTTTTTGAATATTTATTTAACTTATATAAATTACTATCGTCAGATATAATTACTAATGGATTTACTTCATTAGTTATATACTCAATGCGTTCCAAGGGATATTTTGTATCAATTGGCACATAAACAGCACCTGATTTTAATATTGCCAACATAGCTATAGCAGCTAACTCAGAGCGTTCTACACAAAGTAAAATAGTATCATTTGCTTTAGGTTTATATGTTTCAAAGATATAATGTGCAAGCTGATTGGCTTTATGATTTAATTCTTGATAGGTAAGTTTATTTTCACTAAAAACTAATGCTATGTTATTAGGCGTCTTACTAACTTGTGCTTCAAATATTTGATGTAGGAATAGCATGGATATTCTTTTAATTAATTTGCAAATAAAAAGGTTATATTTAAATCACAATACATCTGTACTGCCACATTAAATATAACCTCATTAAATCATTTATATCAATAAGATAATTTTAAAATTAAGCTAAATCATCCATATCAAAACAACTACACATAAAGTTACGATCACCATGTGCATCATCAATACGATTTACAGTTGGGAATACTTTATTACCTACTAAGTATTTAGCTGGGAAGCACCCTACTTCAATAGAATATGGTTTATCCCAATTCATGATATTAGCCATAGTATGTGGAGCATTTTTTAGTGGATTATTAACTTTATCAAATTCACCTGATTGTACTTTTTTTACTTCATTGTAAATTTGTGTCATAGCTAAAATAAATCTATCCAATTCACCTTTATCTTCACTCTCTGTTGGCTCTATCATTAGAGTACCTGCTACAGGGAATGACATTGTTGGTGAATGGAAACCATAGTCCATCAAACGTTTTGCAAAATCAACTTCAGTGATTCCACTTTCTGCCTTAATTGGACGTAAGTCAATGATACACTCATGAGCTACTTTATCATTTTGACCAGTATAAAGAACTGTATAACCAACTTTGCTTAATTCATGAGCAATATAGTTAGCATTTAAAATAGCACTCTTAGTTGCAAGCTCTAAGCCTGCTTCACCCATCATAGTGATATACATCCAAGAAATAGCTAAAATAGAAGCACTACCATATTGCGCAGCTGACACAGCGCTATTAGCATCAGTATAATCTTTATCAAAAATTGGGTTTTTTGGTAAGAAGTCTATTAAATGACTAGCAACACCAATTGGACCCATACCAGGACCACCACCCCCATGAGGAATTGAGAATGTCTTGTGTAGATTGATATGAGATACATCAGCACCAAGTTCAGCTGGTTTCACCAAGCCAACTAATGCATTTAAATTTGCACCATCCATATAGACTTGACCACCAACGTCGTGTATCACTTTACAAATTTCTTTAATGCCTGCTTCAAATACACCATGTGTTGATGGATATGTAATCATCAAGCATGAAATACGATCTTTGTATTCATTTGCTTTAGCACGTAAATCATCAATGTTTACATTACCTGCTTCATCACAATCCACTACTACCACATCAAGGCTCATCATCTGAGCAGTTGCTGGATTTGTACCATGTGCTGATTTGGGAATTAAACAAATATCACGATGACCTTGACCAATACTAGCTTGATAACGACGAATAGCTAAAATACCAGTGTATTCACCTTGAGCACCAGAATTTGGTTGCATGCATACATCAGCAAATCCAGTTATATCACATAATTGCTGTTTTAAGCCATTAACTAAAGTTAAATAGCCCTCTGTATATTTACGAGGCGCAAATGGATGAATATTTGCCATTTTTGCCCATGATAAAGGCTCTAATTCTGCTGCTGCATTTAACTTCATAGTACATGAACCAAGTGGAATCATGCTATGAACTAAAGAAATATCTTTATTTTCTAGATGTTTCATATAGCGCATCATTTTAGTTTCTGTTTGATAATTTTTAAAAACGTCATGCGTTAAAATTTCGTCTTTTCTATAAAAAGCATCATGCTTCGCTAATGTTTGTTTAGTTGCTATGTTTTCAAAATCATCTTTGCCACTAATTAATTTAGCGAGTTCTTCAACTTCATCAAATGTTCCGCTTTCTCCGATATTTACAAACATAGTATTTGCTATATTACCTATAGCATAACCATTATCAGCTAATTTTTCAATTAGCTCTTCTGGAGCACTAACATCAAATGAAATCGTATCAAAAATTGTACCATTATTACATTTGTTTAATACAATGCCATTTTTTTCTAGATTATGAGCTAATAAATTTGCTAAATGACTAACATGTTTAGCTATTTCACGTAATCCATCAGCACCATGGTAGGCAGCATAAAAACCAGCCATATTTGCTAATAACACTTGAGAGGTACAAATATTTGATGTGGCCTTCTCACGACGAATATGCTGCTCACGAGTTTGCAATGCCATACGTAAAGCTTTTTTACCTAAGCTATCTTGTGATACACCAATAATACGACCTGGCATCAAACGTTTATAAGCATCTTTTGTTGCCATATAAGCTGCGGCTGGACCACCAAAACCAAGAGGAATACCAAAACGCTGTGTTGAACCAATTGCAATATCAGCACCCTGCTCTTTTGGCGATTTAAATAATACTAAACTTAAAATATCACAAGCCATTATTACTACTAATTTAGCTTGTACCTCTTTCCACTCTGTAATTTTTACTTGATGATCATGTGTAGTACCAAATAAATCAGGATTTTGTAAAAATACCCCAAAATATTCAGCTGGATTAAATTTATCTAAATTATCAACTACTACTTCAAACCCTAGATATTCTGCGCGAGTTTTAATTACGCTTAATGATTGAGGGAATACATTTTTACTTACAAAGAATTTTTTAGGTGCACTAGGATTAATACGCTCAGCCATAGCCATAGCTTCCGCAGATGCAGTTGCTTCATCTAATAATGAAGCATTTGATAAATCAAAACCTGTTAAATCAATAACCATTTGCTCATAATTTAACAAAGCTTGTAAACGCCCTTGCGAAATTTCAGCTTGATACGGTGTATATGCGGTATACCAACCTGGATTTTCAAATACATTACGACGAATTACAGCTGGTGTAATAGTATCATTATAACCCAAACCAATATAATTTCTTAACAACACATTTGGCTCAAGCATAGCTTGTAATTCAGCCAATGCCTCTTCTTCTCTAAGACCTATCTGACGTGTTGTCTTAGTTTGGCTAATAATTTCACTTGGAATTACATCATTAATAAATTTTTCTAAACTATCGTAACCTAAGCTAGATAAAATTTCCATCTCTTCTTTTTTATTGATACCTATATGGCGTGTACTAAAATCGCGCATCTCAAACCTTTTTTATGAAAGCTTATTAAAAACAATCTAACATTTATATCAATGTTATTCGAAATATTTGAATTATAGACTAGGAAATATTTATAAGAAAGCACAAGGAAGTATACAATTTGTACATAAGGCGTGTTTTTATAAATATGACAACGTATAGCTAACTCAAACTCACTTAAACTGTACTGCTTGATTTGCTCCTAACCTATTATTTATAGGTGTCGTCGCTCATTGCATTCTTAATCTAAGATTAGCTATATATAATTCAAAGATAATGAATAAAAACCCTGCTATAAAACAGGGTATATTTAATAATCAAACTATCCGATTAATGATTTATATTTATCTGCAGATAATAATGAATCAACATCTGATGGATTACTTAATTTTAATTTAAATAACCAACCAGAACCATGAGGATCTGTATTTGCAAGAGTTGGATCATTCACAACTTCTTCATTAATCTCAACAACCTCGCCCGCTAAAGGAGAATATAAATCCGATGCAGCTTTAACTGACTCTACAACACCAATAGTATCATTAGCCGCAATCACGCTACCAATACTAGGTAATTCAACATAAACTAAATCACCTAATAACTCTTGAGCATGATGAGTAATACCAACAGTTACAACATCAGCAGAATCATTTTTTATCCACTCATGAGTTTCAACAAATTTCATTTCATTAGAATACATTTATAATCTCCTATTCAGTAACCATTATTTTACCATTTCGTACAAATGGTAATTTCACAACTTTTACAGATTCTTTTTTATCACGAATCACAGCATCAATAATACCTTCAGTGCCTTTTTTCACACGAGCAATAGCAATAGATTGCTTCATAGTTGGAGAAAAAGTACCACTGGTAATTATTCCAATATTTTCACCGTTTAGCTCTAATACTTGGCCATCTCTCAAAATACCGCGACCCTGCATTAATAAACCAACTTGAACCATATTACCCGTAGAAATTTTAGCTAATTGATAAGCTACCTTACCAATAAAATCACGGCTTTCATCAGATAAATCAACTACCCAATCCATAGTGCATTCTACTGGAGTAATAGACTCATCCATCTCATGCCCATATAAATTCATACCAGCTTCTAAACGAAGCGTATCACGCGCACCAAGACCGCAAGGTACTACGCCATGATCTAATAGAGTTAACCATAATGTTTTTGCTTCCTCTTTAGGAAACATAATTTCTAAACCATTTTCGCCAGTATAGCCTGTGCGTGCATAAAAATAACCATTATCTTCTACCGATGAAAAAGGTTTTAATCCAGCTAGCTGTTCCGCAACATTAGGATGTGACTCTGATACTTTTTGTATAGCATTCGGTCCTTGAACGGCAAGCATAGCTAAATCACGGCGTGGGAATAATGATACTTGAAAATTACCAGCTACTTGTTTAATCCAAGCTAAATCTTTTGCCTCTGTAGCAGCATTACTAACTATACGATAGCCAAATGCAGTTAAATAGACAATTAGATCATCAATAACGCCAGCTTCATTATTCAGTAGTGCAGTATATAATGCCTTGCCTACTCCATGTTTCTCTAGCTTTTCCACATCATTAGAAATCAAATGACGTAAAAACTGCTTGGCTTCAACACCATGCACATCAGTAATAACCATATGTGAAACATCAAACATTCCTACATCAGTACGAACAGCTTCATGCTCTTTAATTTGTGAGCCGTAATTAACAGGTAAAGCCCAACCTCCGAAATCAACAATTTTACCGCCGCTGTCAATATGACATTGGTAAAATGGAGTGTAATTCATTTTATTTCTTCCAAAATGTATTTAATTAAAATAACCTCGTTATTATAACTGATTAATAATTCATTATAAAACATAATAATAGATTTAATAAAAATATTCATATAATTAGTTTATTTAATTAAATATATGTAGTATAATGTGAGTCTCATTAGTTGCAAAACTTAACCTGGGGATGACATGGATTCGACGGGGGTAGCAAAGCAATAGAGTGCATACCGTGATCTCAGTCACCACGTAAAAAACTGTATTAAATACAAACGCAAACGATAACTCATTTGCTGTAGCAGCTTAGTCTAGCTACCGTCTACCTAACTTGTTTATTGGTTAGTTCTAGACGCCAAACAAATAAACTTAGAATCATTTTGACTACTAACTTGATTCGACACTTAAGTAGTTAGTCACGAGTTTTGCCTGCTATACCGGCGGAATTTGGGCGAATAAACATAGATATAGCTAAGTATGTAGGACTCGTTGTAGAGGACTTTCGGACGGGGGTTCGATTCCCCCCATCTCCACCACAGAATTATCACGAGAATATCAGGCTAAGCCCTGTAATATCAATGGTTAAAACAAATTCACTAACTTAACAAATATTATGTACATGGTCGTTATATAGTGGTTATATGGGATTAGATTAGCCCAAATTTGACCCAAATTATTAAACAACAAAAGTACAATTAACTATACCCTATTTCATATAGATTATATTTAATTGTATTCCTCCAGCTCAGTTTTATAACTGGGCTTTTTTTATTGGAATATACATTATGAAATTAAACAAAAACCATCCTATTATCATTGACGGGACTCATAACGGATACACAATCAAACATCATGGTCTTAGCTATAAGATTATCGATGAGGATTTTGGATATTTTGAAGTTGAGCCAGAACGACTAATGGAGTGGAAGAAAAGAAGTAAGTATTAACGACAGCCCAGATTATTCTGGGCTTTTTTATTTGGAGATATGCGTGAAAACTAAAAATGAATGTTATAATACAGCAATCAAACAAAAGGAATACATAATGAAAGTTGATGTGCAAAATGCTTCTGACCTATTCTTTAATGGCACGAGTATATCTCTAGAAAACATGTATTTTGAAGCGATTACAAACTCAATTGACGCAGGTGCTAATGAAATATCTATTAATATAAATATAGCAGATATAAAAAATATAGCATCAAGTTTAAGTATGCAAATATCAGATAATGGTAATGGCTTTAATGACGATAATTTTGAAAGATTTTGTAAATTAATGTCTCCAGCTGATAAAAATCATAAAGGAATAGGTAGGTTAGTATATTTACAGTACTTTAACTCTATCGAAATTGAAAGCGACTTCAATGGTAAAAAAAGAGTTTTTATCTTTAACAAAGAATTTACTACTGATAAATACACTGTTAGTGATAATAACCACCAAATAAATAAAACCAGTTTAAAATTTATTGATTATCGTAAATCAAGAATTCATGATTATAATTACTTGAAACCAAAATTTATTAAACAACGCCTGTTATATCATATACTACCTAAATTATATGAGTTTAGATCTGATAATAAATCTTTAGATATAACAATAAAATCAAACATTCCATCTGGTAAAAACAATCGCGGTTTAGTAACTGACATTCAAACTATAACAATAAACGATATACCTAAGCTTGAGCAAATTAAATTTGATATACAACTTAACAATATAATTCCAAATGCAAATAATGAAACCACAAACGAGTTTACAATAAAGTATTCTATAGATAGAAACTATTACGAAAAGTCAAATATTTATAGTATGGTTATACTTGACAAAAGAGCTATGAATATTGATTTAGTATCTCTAGAGAGTTTACCAAAAGGATTTAACTTCATAATTATAATTGAATCAGAATATTATAACAATAGATCAGATAATTCAAGAACAAGCATTAATTATGCTAACCTTGCTGATGAAAAAATCATTAAAAAAGCAGTCCTATCAGAATTAGGTAAAATACTTCACGAAAGATACCCTACAATTAAAAAAAAATCAGAAGAAATAACAAAAACATTAGAAAACAAATTCCCTCATTTAATTGGTTTGTTCAATTTTGATTCAATAGAAATGAACTTAGACAATGCACTAACTGAAGCACAAGACAAATTTTTTAACGAACAAAAAAAATTATTATTAAATGATAAAGAATTGACCGATACTGAATATAAGAAATCACTTGAAGTTGCATCAAGATTACTGATGGAGTATGTCTTATATAGGAATTTTACTATTTCTAGATTAGAATCTATAAATAAAGAGAATAGTGAAGAAGATATTCATAATCTTATTTGTCCAATGAGAGAAATATGCCGTAAGGAAGATAATGCAGATAACTTATTTCGTAATAACGTATGGCTACTTGATGATAAATTTATGACTTACTCAACCGCAGTAAGTGATAAACAAATTCATCATCTTTATAGTGAAATAGATGCTAATAATAAGAACACAGATATTCAACGACCTGATATTGCAATTATATTTAATAGAGACCCAGACAAACTTCAAGAAAATGAAAAGGTTGACGTTGTCATCGTTGAATTAAAAAAACTTGGACTAAATCTTTATGACACTAGACAGGTTATTGAAGATCTTAAAGACAGAGCAAGACGGTTAATAAGAAATTATGGTCATAAAATACAAAGAGTATGGTTTTATGGTATAGTTGACATGAGCGCCGAGTTTGAACATACCTTAAATGAAGAAAAGTATATAGAATTATTTTCTGGTGGAAAATCATTCTATAAAGAAGAGGATATATTACCTATAATTGGAAATAAAGATTACAAAGTTCCAATACAATTATTTATTACATCGCTAGATACATTTATCAAAGACGCATCGATGAGAAATCAAACATTCTTAGATATTATAAAATTAAACATAAACAATGATATGTCGAAAATAAATAATTAGCTTTGATTTATTATTTTACGTTCTAAATAAATAGCCTAGATTAACGTAAGCCGTTCTTTGGTATTTTTGCTGAATTTAAATATGTTTTTAATGCGTGACGTCAAGGATTTTGGATAATATTCAGCAAAATATTTCTGTATTAAATGAGAGTTTTCTAATTTCAATCTATTTAATGTGAGAATGGCACCTTCTAATTGAGCTGGTAGGTATGGATTTGATGGATGGTATTCAAATAAATCAAACTCTTCTTTTTCGCAAAGAAACTGTATAAATGTACATCTACGTTTAATTTCTTCATAATTACTCAATATTTTCTGTGAAAATTTGTTACTAAAATCTAAATAAACTGTAATTGCTGATACTATTTCTAGATATTTAGCTTCTGATTCAAGCGCAAGACCTTCTAAATCAAAATCATAAGAGTAATGCTCAGGATTAAATAAAAATTGACCACAATCATTATCTAGTAACTTTTCTCTTAATTTTTGTTTATCTAATGATAATTGATTACTTCTCCATTCATTATCTCTACCTACATTACTAATAATTGCAGCTACAGCACCAGAAGATAAAATTGATATAATAATAGTAAGTACAGTATTCATAAAATTAACTCATTAATAATTATTAATTAAAACAAAATAGCCTAGTTTTTACGCTAGGCTATAGTTATGTTTTTACAAATATATTTATAAAAAGATATAAAAATATTGATTTACCCCTTTACTTCGTACGTACGAAATGGTACAATATCGGTATAGGTTGAAAGGAGGTGATAAATGTGAAAAACAAAATAGAGCTAATTACAGCAATTATAATTTTGGTTACGGCTTTCGTAGAACTGATAACTGA
>JAQUVM010000041.1 GCA_028693355.1 Burkholderiales bacterium | reverse complement strand
AAACATTAGTATTTGCTAAATCTTCGGCAGAAGTTTCTTCAGTACGATCATACCCAGATATTAACTCGTCAATACGCTGCTGATTTATATCAAAACCTATGCATTTATTCTGTTTACCAAACGCAACGGCTGCTGGTAAACCAACATATCCCAATCCCACTACTGAAATTACTCGACTTTTCACTCAAAACCACCTTTCCAACTAAATCACGATAAAATATCATACTCTACAAAAAACAACTAACAAATGCTCTAATAAAAATTCTTCCACCATTTGATACAGCAATAAGCTATATGTCACAGCATTTTACAAAACAGTTTCATTCATTGACGATGTCAACCTTGCTGTTAAAATATAGTTAATAAATGCTCTGATAAAACCTTATAAGCTTTAAATTTATCAAAATTATCAGGTATAATAAATTCAGCCATTCTTCCATAAATAGCATTTATATTTACTAAATCTTCAACCACGTGATAGTGTTCTCTGTCTACATAATCATCAAATAATATTCTAGTCCCTGATTTAGCATTCATTAAGCTGTAAACAAAACAAGCTACTCTGAAACGACCATCTATAAGTATTAAACCTATATCAAGGTTATTTTCTACTATTAAATCCCATGGTGCAGAACTATATCTATGATATTCATCCATTTTAGTCTTATCAACAGGATACCCCCAAGCATTGGTTTTACCAATATCTACACAGATTGGGTAAAAATCAACTTCAACACCATAAGTAGAAAAAATTCTTTTTTCTACAGCACTCATCCAACTTTTATCAGACGCAACAGAAACAACAACTTCAACACCTTTCTCAAATGCAAATAAAGTAGATGCTCCGCTCCCGTATTCCAAATACCCACCTTTCAAATTTTTAAGGCAATCTTCAAAAAATTGCAATCCAAATTCATCTATGTGGGGTATGTCACTAATTTGTACACCTCTAAAACTAGAATAAATATTAGATAAAACTTCAACATATTCTGCACGCTCCATACTATCAAAAGCTTGTTGTTGAAATCTTAAATTGCCAAAAATTTTAGCATCCAGATGAGGAAATACAACTTCAATGGATTTAATAAAATATGGCAATACATCTGGCGAATTATTTGTCGTATGCAATTTATAAAGACCCAGCTGATTATATAATCCTGAAAGCATCATTTTACCGATTAAAGATTTACTGCACCCAAAGGATTGTGAGATTTCATAATTCCGTTTAGCTAGCACCATATCCCCAATTTGTTGAAATGCTGAAGCAATCAATAAACACAACTTACCTTTTGTTGTTGGGTCTAAAACATTGGTTACATCTAACTCAATTAAATTATGCCAATTTCCAACATACCATGCTGACAATGCATGACCTAAAACATGTCTTTCTTTATCATCAGAAGCACTTATATTGTCAAGCACATCAAATGTGCTGTTATCATATTTATCAGGAATCATCTTATTGCGACTCCATTACTTAGCAAACATAACAAAATCTTTGATCATTTCTATTTGTCCTTCGAACATAGAAACTTGAATTGACAATAAATTAATATTTTTTTCAGATTCTGATAATTTACCCTCTAGTTGTTCATTCTTATCGTTTAGAATTGATAACTCAGCAAAATAAGCTTCACGCTTTTGCTCAGATTCCAATATTTCATTCTCCAGTTGTTCATTCTTATCACTTAAAATTGACAACTCAGCAAAATAAGCTTCACGCTTTTGCTCAGATTCCAATAGTTTACTTTCTAGTTGCTTATTTTTATCGTTCAAGCTTAATAACTCAGCAAGATAAGCTTCACACTTTTGCCCAAATTCCGATAATTTACTCCCCAGTTGTCTATCCTTATCATTCAAACTTAACAACTCAGCAAAATAAGCTTCACACTTATGTTCAGATTCTAATAACTTACTCTCTAGCTGTTTATTCTTATCGTTCAAATTTAATAACTCAGTAAGATAGGCTTCACACTTTTGCTCAGATTCCAATAATTTACTATCTAATTGTTTATTTTTATCATTCAAACTTAATGATTCACTAATATCTCTTTCATTTATTAACTCTAAAATATTAACACTAGACAGTTCTGCAGACACACCAAGTAAACTAGCGTTAATCTCATGTAATTCATTAAAATTTTGTAATATATTTTTAATTAAATCTTCATATTCATTACTAACTTCAGAGATAGTTTGATAACTGCACACTTGGATCATTTGGTTATATTTTATAAAATCAATTATTAATTGAGCTTCGTTATACCACTTCTCCAAAATTAAAGAGATACTCCTATCATCGGAAGAAGAAGCTAAACAATTTATTAATAAAGCATTAATAGGGCTAAAAAGAATCATGCTCACAGACCCAGACTCAGTTAATTGAAACTCATCTAGGCTAGATAAAATCCTAACATCATTTTCATTTATTTGATGCAAACAATTTAAATCGCATAACGCAGCATCTTTATCAACACCAACTCCAGTAAATAAAACAATATTCATGATTAATAAACTTTCATTAACTTAATATAAACAACCAACTACATCAACAGTGGAATTACTTAATAGCAAATCTTCACGAACCTTATTAAAAGATTTATGGTTAACCAATAACACAAAAATATCTGCGATATGAAAAACTTCTTTTATATCAATAAGTTTAACAGATAAATTCGAAATATTTTGAGGTAACCGTGTAATATGAGAATCTATAGCATATACATTTCCAAAATACGTATTTGCTAATTTTGACACTATCTTCATTGCAGGGCTTTCACGCACATCATCAATATCAGGCTTAAATGTTAAACCAAAACATGCGATTTTCACATCGGTAATCTTTCTATCTGGATTATTTTGTAAAAATTCTACAACTTTAGCATTTACTTTATTTATTACCCATTCAGGCTTACTATCATTAACAATTCTAGCCACCTTAATTAACCTAGCTTCTTCAGGTGTTTTATTTACAATAAACCAAGGGTCAACAGCAATACAGTGTCCGCCAACTCCTGACCCTGGTTGTAAAATATTTACACGCGGATGATGATTTGCTAACTTTATCAACTCCCATACATTTATATCCAATTTATCACAAATCATTGATAACTCATTCGCGAATGCGATATTTACATCACGAAAACTATTTTCGGCTAGCTTAGTCATTTCAGCAGTTCGTACATTAGTATGTAAAAATGCGCCTTTTACGAATACTCTGTAAACTTTTTCTGCTAATAAAGCACATTTAGGAGTTACACCACCAACGACTCTATCATTCCTAACTAACTCCTCTATGACTTTACCTGGTAGTACTCGCTCTGGGCAATAAGCTATATGCACATCTGATTCGCTATCGCCAGATGTAGGGAAAGATAAATCTGGCCTAAGCTCAGATAACCATGCCACCATTTGCTCAGTAGTTCCAACTGGTGATGTTGACTCTAAAATTACAATGTTACCTTTTTGTAAAAAAGGTGCAATCATTAAAGCCGCTGATTTGATATAGCTTATATCTGGCACATAATTATCTTTAAATGGCGTTGGTACTGCTATAAGAAAAGCATCAGCATGCTCTGGAGCTGAAGTTGCTCTTAAATATCCTTCTCGGATAGCAGTTTTCACAATTTTTTCTAACCCAGGCTCAACTATATGAATCTCTCCATGATTAATAGTGTCAATCACATGTGGAATAATATCTACACCAATAACCTCAACTTTTGATTGCGCAAAAATTGCTGCCGTGGGTAACCCAACATACCCCAAACCTATAACTGAAATTTTCATAGATAACTTACTTTACATATCATTAAACACATATCCTATTTAATACCAAAAGATATTAGGGAAAAAATATAAACAAGTAACTTAATTTTAAAAATTAATACTTTATTTATTACTCTACAACTACTTCCATATTTAGCTAATTTACTTTGGTAAAAATTTATTGCATCATTAATCTCTCGTTTAGAAAACTTATTTTTTAATATTTTTTTACCAATAACACCTATTGGTAATGTATATAAAAAATGGTTTATAACTATATTATTGAATATTCCATGCTTTACTAGATGATTTTTTTTAAAAAACTCTATTAAATGTTCAATATTCTCCATACATGAATTTATTGTACTAAATAAATTTTTATGTATATTTGACATCTTTGATGATTTATGACGCCAATAATTATAAAGATGATGCTGATTAATCTTAATGCTTTCAGAAGGAATACCACCAACAACGTAAAACATAACTATAAAAGCATAATCTTCTGCAAATGAAGATTTAATAGGAAACTGTATATTATATTTATTAATAATGCTTCTACGAAATATCTTGTTGCCACCGCAATTGCGGATATTAGAATTTTGAATTAAAAGGTTAAAATAACGAGATGGTTTACAGCGTACTAATTTACCAGATTCAGCAAATATTTTATTTACTCCAAAACATACCATATTGATACTATCATCTATAATATTTTTTTTCATTTCTAGAACATAATCAGCCTCAATATAATCATCGCCATCAATAAATCCAATAAATTCCCCTAGTGACTTATTAATTCCATAATTTCGTGCTGCGCTAACACCAGAATTACTAATATAAAAATAGTTGACATTTTTGTATAAACTAGCATATTTTCGACATATCTCTCCAGAACCATCAATAGAGCCATCATCAATAATAATAAGTTCAAAATCTTGATCTATTTGCAATACAACTGATTCAATACAACGTTTAACAAAATACTTTTGATTATAAACTGTCATAACTAAACTAATTTTAGGCATATTAAATCATGCCTGCAAATATTTTTTTATGAATTTTTGTGAGCTTTTATCAAAATCTTCATAGTTATAAAAGCCACCTCTTTCATAATTAAGAGGTCCTGCATGTGGTCTACTAAACACATCCCTAACATTGGCAACAACTACATATAGATTTCGTTTAATTAAAAATCTATAAAAAAAAGAATGCAACATCCAACATAAGGAATAACTTTGTGATTTATAAATAAATAAACTCCCAAAATATTTTGCACCTTGTTTAAAATTAAAGTTATATTTTTTTATGTTGCGTAATAATATTGGATTAAATAATAATCTTATACGAACTAACCCACAAGGAATATATGCGTTATAGAAATAAATTTGATAAACTTTTTTATCACTTACAAATTGATAATTTAGCACTATGTCATGAGCCAATAAATTTACAGCATCATGATCAGCGTGTCCACCTTCCCACGCTAAAGCATACACCTTATCAAAATGTCCAATTGGTGCTAATTCTTCATGCAATACATGTCTAGCTCTCTCTAATTCATTAGCTAATTGCTTATCACATATTTTATGTCTTGAGCCAATAAAAAAAATATTTTTTGCTTTTACCCCTATTTTTGTTAGACATAAACTACTTTCATTATTTCTTATTATTGAGGTTTCACCATCAAATGTTCCACTAGTAACAAAGAAAATATATACATCATCGCAATTTATAATATGTTTATCGATTAGAGGTAATGCGCTCATCTCATCATCTTGATGCGCAAACAGAAACAATATCTTTTTCATTTAGCACCAGTTAAAACAAATTAATCGCAAAACAACACCCGACGAAAGATTAATAACTAACAAACCATGATGCTAAATTACGACATCAATAAGCAACACAAATAAGCAAAATATAATTTTGTATTTTAACACGTAACCAATAAATGTAGCCAACATTTTAGCCGCTCATCAGATTTTACTCTTAGATTGCAATGCACTATAAGACTATAATCTATATTCAAAATTAAATTAAGCACAGTTAAAACAACCAGTTAAACACGCCATAACATACCACACAAACATTCACACTTTTACCACATAAATCCTATGCTATATTAAAAATGGCTCTGCATTAAAAATTAACTATCTGAATATTTCCACATTACAAATATCCCAAAAATTATAAAATCTCGTGTAACCTTAAATCCCGTAATAAAGGCTTCAATGAAGCATTAAAATAATAATATACTCCATTTTGGCAATAATTAAACTCATCTATAGATAGAAGTGATGCTTTAGATAAGTATGCAGAATCAGGAGATTTTAACCATTTACTTAATATGTTTATATCTACAACGTTATTTAATGAAAATATACCCCTCCTAAAATAAAGTTTGTCTACATATTTATATTTATAGTATTGATCTTGAATCTGGTAGGTTTCTTTATCATTAGATACAAAATATGCAGCTTTACCTATTCCACAAGCATTAGAATATTTGGTAGCTAGAATTAAATCTAATAAATAATTTTCACCGTAATAATCTTCAGAAGAAAAATATGTAATAAAGCTATTAGATAATTTTACAATATCATTCATTAAATTACCTATATTTGTATATTCTTTGATTTTTTTATCATCAGAATTGAATTGAAAATTACTATAATTCAATATATATAAAGTTGATTTAGTATAACTTTGTAAATAACATTTAAATCTAACATCTATAAAATCATATACGCTCCGTACTACAGCAAAAATGGCTACATGTGGTAAATCTGGCTTATATTCTACGCCACCTATGACTGATTTTATAAAAGCTATTCTATCAAAATATGTATGTTCCGCTAACACCTGCCTTAAACAATATAATTTTATTTTATTAGCAAAATCCTCATCATTGCAAATTTTTGCCAAATAATGGTTAAGTTTAATCTTATTATCTGAAGAAAGGAACCCAACTTTTAAGAGATTATGAAGAGCACTTGAATAATTGCTGACAACAAGTGTATTAGATGCCATTAGTTCAAAAACCCTTCTGGAACACATTGAACTGCTATACTTCACAGTATTAACATTCATCGCATATTTATATCCTTTATAGGCTTTTTGAATATCGGAAAAATCCAGTTTGCCAACCACATAACTAGCATAATTTTTAGGAAATGATTTGCTAGACCTTTTAGCACTATTATAATTACGATCATAAATATCAACAATTTTATAATCTAAAATATTTTGCATTATATTATCAAAGTCTTGTTTACGAACCTTATACTCTCTATAATAAGCGCCAGCAAAAAAGAATTTATCTTGTCGTTCATAAATTTCTATTGGGTTGTGTACTGCTGTTTGAGCTGCAAATGGTAATAAATATACATTTTCGTGCCGTAATTCTTTTTTATACGTATCAATACAATCAAAATCAGTAGTAAAAACTATGTCAGAATACTTAGCAATTGGCAAAAAATGTCTAAAACTAACAGGATCTTCTTTACCCCAATAAATACATATAATATTCTTATTATGGCAATATTTCATTAGTTTAAAAATTTTATTTCCAACTATAGACATTCGCCCTTTCCATAATTTATCAAGACCAAGCCATGCAGATTCAATTAAAACAAAATCCGGTCGAAATATTTCCAACTGATTTTGATAAAACTCTGGATGTAACTGTAAAATAGATGCTTCATAAGAAAAAGCACTAAAGGTAAACTCATCGGCAATAATTGCAATTTTTAATTTAGGCGACGTTTTATTATGTGATAAGTACTGTTCCTTATTTTGTAATAATTCAATTTTTTTTGCTAGACGAGTTGTAACGTCACCCTCTTTGGAGTTAATTATTATTGGAGGCAACGATAACCTACCAAACATTTGAAAAATAACCTCGCGCAGACTAAAACCTAAATTATCTTCCAAATAAAGTGTTTCATCTTTGATATTACATAAGGGTAACTGACTTTTAATAGCTTCATTCCATTTATCAATGTAGCTAAGCTCTTGAATAGTTAATTTTTTTTCCAACCCAATAAACAGATTATTTAATGGTTCTTTTCCGTTAATTTCATAATTATTGACCAACTACTGTATCCCTAAAATATGATTAATAATTATATAACATATATAAACTAATTAATTTCACCACTATTAATCACAGATGCAAATATTGTCAACATTTTTAATGATGCATCATGAAACTCTGGTACTCTACCTGCACATAAGTCTGCAATTACATTAACTTTATACCCACGATCATGAGCATCTCGTGTACAAGATTGAATAGCGATTTCTGTTGCAACTCCAGCTAAGTAAATTTCGTCAACACCATTATTACGTAGTGCATGATCTAAATTTGTAGCATGAAACGGATTAACCGCATTTTTAGCAATAATCAACTCACCATCCAAATAATTTAATTCAGGAATAATTTTAGTTGCATCACTATCTAGTTGTAATTTTTTATGTTCTTTAGCTTGAGCAAATATCGGCGCACCTGCTGGAATTAATAAATAATTCTGATCAAAGCCGACTATAATCCAAATAATAAGCCAATCATTACTACGTGCATACTCTAATAAATGATTAATTTTATTATATGCATCATTTCTTTGTAATACTTCTATTGATGAACTGCCAGAATCCTTACCACAAATTCCATTAATGAAATCAATTAATATCAGTGCTTTTTTCGCCATTTCCAAACTCCCAAAAAGCTTTATTATAATAAAAAAAGAAACCACACATGTTGGTTTCTTTCTTATTTATTTATTTATTTACATTTACATATCTAGCTCTATGGCGTAAAACATTTTAATGCAAGCTTATCATTATTATAACTTAATCGAGCAGCAACACAAGGAACTCCATCAGTTGGTCTGAATGCTAATGATGGAACACTTGCATGATTATTACCAGCATTAGTTTCAAATACGCCAAGAGTTTCCCAGCTATTAGTATCTGAATTAAATGCTTTAACTGTAATAATACCATCGCTACCAGTTTTTCTATAAGCAACATAAGGGGTACCTGTTTTTGGATTATATGCAAAAGATAAATTTCTACCATCAGTACCCTCAACAAAATCAGTACTAACATTGCTTGAAGTTTCACCTAAGTAACTCCAGTTGCTTCCATTATATTGCATCATAGATAAACCACCATACCCATATACAACTCCAGGTTGTTGAGTAAGAGGATTAATGCGAACAAGAATATTTTCTATATTACCGTTGTTAGCTGCTAAATCACCACTGCTTATATTAGTAGAATTAGTATTACCATTAGGGTAAGCCAATACTGCAATACCATTTTGACCTTCTGAGCCACTCTTATAAGCAACATATAATTGTCCAGCTGAATTAAAATCCAAAGATAATTGTGAAGCATCTCCGCTTGGAACTACTAGCTGGTTAATACCACTATTATAATTACCTACTCGCAAATCACCATAACCAGGATTTGAATCTTTGTCTGTATAAGTAAAATAAGGAATACCTGTTACTGGATTTATAGCAGAAAAGAACCCAGTCATATAAAAAGCTGATGCCATATATGATCCTCCAACTAAATACCAATTTGAACCAGTTGAGGTTTGACGAGACATGTATGCATTATCATTACCTGTGCCTCTAGTACTAAGAAAAGAAACATATAAAGTATTGTCTAATGGGTTTAAAGATAGAACAGCATCGTATTGCTCGCCTGAAGCGCCATCAGCATCAAAATAAATATCTGAAGGTGGCGAACTCCACATACCATTATTACTAGCAACTCTAACATTATCACTATCTCGTGAAGAATATGCAATATGTGCCATAGATGAATTTGGCATAAACAGCAGAGATGTTCTTTTATCATTAGTATTTGGACCTCCAGTTCCACCAATTACATTCCAACCCTGTACAGAATTAATTGGCACACTTATAATATCATGATCAACATGAACATCGCCAGTATTACTTATATTTAAATTATAAATTTGATCATTATTAGCAGATAGCGTTGTCAACACGGTGTATTTGCATGTTCTATTCGAATCATTTAAAACGCAATTAGACAATTGATTAACTATATCTGTATATGCTTTAACTGAATTCATATCAGAACTTGATATTGTAATATTTTGATTTGGTGTCTGATACCCTTGATTAAGTGTAACAGTAACATCACGAGCATAATCACGATTCATAATTGGAAGTGTTAATTGACCACCTGAAATACTAGCATCTGTAGAAGATACACTTATATAAGCAATACCAAAAATATCCACATTAGCATAACCTCTTAATTGTTGTACTTCTGGGTCAACAGGATTATCTTGATCTACCCACTGTAATGTTATTTTTGACAAATCAATACCATGTGTACCAAGAACACTAGCATTAGATACAGTAAAAACAATCGTACAATCATTACCGACACCTAATGTAATAGCATCTCCAGCACTAGATGGACATGTACCTCCTAGAGTATAAACTGGATCTAGGCCACTTCCTAGGGTATAATAAAAATTTCGAGCAACTGATTCACCAGAGTTTACAAGTGTGTATGTAATATGAGCTACATCATTAGGGCTATATTGTTGAAGTTTATACGGAGTGAAATCATCGCCGTTTCCACCTAAAAACCCAACTGCAACGTGTGTAGGATTATCAAATTTTGCAGTAGATGCCTTTAACAACATATTAGTTACGTAAATTTTACTAGTATCTATAGCTGATGGAGATGGAATATTATATTTTAAGTAATCAATACTAAGCAGTGATTTTATCATCCCAAAACTAGCTACAGACTTAGGAATTGGTCCAAAATTAACTACATATGTACAGCTTTCTCCAAATGAAAGGCTTGAACCACATGTTCCTGTATTTTGTAAACTAAATCCACTCCCTAAACCTATGGAAGGAGCAATATCAGTTGCATCATCTGTTCCAGTGTTAACAATATGAAACACACGTGTTACAAAATCATATCCATCAGCAAAAATAGGATTACCTATAACAACTGGGTTTGATTCATTTAAGCCAGAACCATCATCTGTATACATAGTTAGCTGAGCCGCAGCTTGAGTAACTCCAGCAGTTACTGTAATTGAACTAGTTTCTGGTAACAAAATATCTTTGCCATATTCAAGTACATTAATTTTATAACCTATCTGTAAGGTGTCTGAAACATCAGAAATTGGCACTTTATTCCCTGTGTATACTAAATATGCCGTACATGATAGTTGAGGATTTAAAACACCAGAGCATTCATTATTTTCTATAGTAAAGCCATCTGGTAAATTATTGAATTCTATACTTTCAACAGATGAAGCTCCATCATTAGACAATACAATAAGTGATTTCTTAACGTTTGTTTTTGTATTAACTACAAATTGATATTCAGAATTATTTGGACTAGATAATATGATACCACCACCATTAGCATACTTACCATAATAGGTTGATGTTATTGCAGCATGTCCTAATGTTGAACCTTGACCATTATTATAACTAGCACTCACAGTACCTGTACCTGTACCTGTTTTATTATAATCATAACCAACAGTATAATAACAAATATCTCCAGAATTAATTGTTGTATCACATGAATTACTAATTATCTTCATTGGAGATACAGGATTTAGAGAAAAACCTGTTACATTCCCATTTCCAGTATTTTGAACTGTTATTACTTGGGTTTGAGTTTGTTCATTCAAAACTACATCACTAGGTTGCATAGTTAAAATACCAACAGGTAAATCTGAAGATGAGCTTAAATTATTAATAACCCGCTGAGTTAAATCTGAGCTAGAATCTCCAACAATTCCACTAGCATCTACATGCTCTGTTAATACAGTAAAAGTATATGTTGCTTGATTTTTGGGAATCAATACTTCCCATGTTACAACACTCCCTTTCGTTAAATTACCCATTCCAGCTCCAGAATTGCCAGTTAATAAAGTTGTCGGTAACTCTATTTGACCAGTAGTATCCATCAATTTTATGGTGTTATAGCTACCAAAATTTTCAGAAGTAATCATCGCACTAATTGTAACAATGGCACCATTCTCACCATTTGATACAACAGAAGTAGGATGATATAAAGAAAGCCCTAAAGCTCCACTTTGTATATTAAGCGGCATAGGAATCAAACCTACAACACCTTTAGTCAAAACTTTATCTAGACTATGAGCATTAACTATTAATGCGCCTTGCTTACTATCTTCAGTAACATGAATTATTAAATTACAAGATGCTCCAACCTCTAATGACTCAGTACAAGTACCATTACTTAGGGTTGCAATCTCAGCACTTTTTGCCGCTTGCTGAACTCCACCATCTAGAGAGTATGTCAAATCATTCAATTTTACAGCACCTGTATTCGTAACTTTTACAGGTATTTCTCCCGCATGATTATCTGGGTAAATGCTTGATAATAACATGCTTAAATGAGTATTCTTATTATCATTATTACTCTTACATTCACTACTACCGCAACTTACTAAGGAAGCTGACAAGAATATCAAAGAAAATAAACAACAAATTACTCTTGATATTTGGGAACTAATTTTCATATAGCCTCCATTTTCACCATATCGAGATAACGCGATATTAGACATAACTATTTCTCCACAATAAATTAAAGCGATTCATATAAATAGCAATTTATACATTTAACTAACTGATAAATTATATATACATACAACAACTATGAATATTAGTTTTTGGAATGCTAACAAAAAATTTTGGAATAAGAAAAATATCACACAATGAACAAAAGAAATGCAATCATAAAATCAAAAAGCATATAACCTCATAAAATAATCAAATCAACAGATTATAAAAAAATGTTTAATAAATAAAAACAACGTTATAACTACCATAGTATCATCAAGGCAGCGTTACAATATGGTACACTCTTCAATGGTTATTTAGCACATCTTATATAATTTTAGCTATAATAGGATGCTCCTCAATAAATCTTTGGCAAATAACATTACTTCAATAATCTAGCATTTAGCATATATTTAAGTAGAATTGTTTTTCTTTTAATTAAAATAATACGAATTTTCTAATAATCTTGATTTAATTTGATATAGAAGAATAAACAATAGTTGTATATTCTTCTATCTTTTTAGTCTAGGGTTTGATTTATTATGAGTGTTAATTTATGGGTTTAAGTAAAACTCTAATTTTTTATTTGTATCTCTAACCAATACAATACTGGCTAAGAAACTAGCCCAGAGTATTTTAACAACGCATCTAGCTTTGGTTCGCGGCCCATAAATTCAATAAAGTTATTCATCATTGGGCGAACACCACCTTGGCTCAAAATATTATGTAAGTACTTTTGCCCTAATTCTCGTAATTCTGCGCCAGACCTACCGTCAAATACGCTAAATACATCACAAGCTAAAACTTCTGCCCATTTATAACTATAATAACCAGCTGCATAACCACCACCAAATATATGCCCAAAGCTATTTGGAAATCGATTATATGACGGTGGTATAACTACAGATACATCTTTACGTACATCATCAAGAACAGAAAGATAATTAATATTACTTTCGTTGCCATGTAAGCGTAAATCAAAAATTGAGAACTCAAGCTGGCGAATAGTCATCATGCCTGATTGATAGTAACGAGATGCCAAAATTTTATCAAAAAATTTGCGCGGTAAAACTTCACCTGTTTCTATATGCGAAGTAATTGTTTCTAATATCGAATAATCCCATGCAAAATACTCCATAAATTGCGATGGTAATTCAACAGCATCCCATTCAACACCGTTAATCCCAGAAATACCTGAGTTATTAATCACTGTTAAAAGATGGTGTAAGCCATGTCCAATTTCATGAAATAATGTTTGAGTATCATCAAAAGATAATAAACTAGGCTTATCTCCAACTGGTTTTGTGAAGTTACAAATAATATAGGCTATAGGTAAATTACTTTGCCCATTATCAAAATTGCGATCTTGAGCTGAATTCATCCAAGCTCCAGGTTGTTTACCTTCTCTTGCATATAAATCAAAATAAATATGTCCAATTATTTTATTATCGCTTACTACATTATAAGTAGTTACATCATTATGCCATTTTGGCATATCGCTATTTGGCGTAAATGTTACTTGGTATAAATTATCAATTAGTTTATATAAACCATCTAATACTTTTGGCAATTGAAAATATTGTTTTAATTCATTGCTAGAGTAGCTGTACTTATGCTGCTGTAATTTTTCACTATAATATGGTATATCCCATGATGATAAATTTTCAACTCCACTTAAATCTTTAGCAAAAAGACTAAGCTCTTCAATATCATTTAATGCATATGGTTTAGCTTTATTTGCTAAATCATATAAAAAATCTAATACTTGCTGTGGAGTATCTGCCATTTTACTATATAAAGATAATTCAGCATAATTATTAAAACCAAGTAATAACGATTTTTCTTTACGTAAGTTTAAAATTTCATCAATTACTTTACTATTATCAAACTTACCATCATTACTCATTTCACTAGCTCGTATAGAATAAGCTTTATATAATTCTTCACGAAGCTGTCTATTATCAGCATATTGCATAATTGGTAAATAGCTTGGCATGTGTAATGTGATTTTGTAACCATCATGGTTTTCTACTTCAGCCATAGCTTTATACATCGCAATACTATCTTCTGGCACTCCAACTAGATCATCAATAGTAACGTATTTAACATAGGTATCTGTTGCATCTAGTACATTATGTTCAAACTTAGTGCTTAATTCGGACAAACGATTTTGGATTTCTTTAAATTTGATTTGTTTATCTTTGGGTAATGTAATTCCACTTAGGCGAAAATCACGTATTTCATTAGCAATAACTTTTTGTTGCTCTAAATTAAGGCTACTTAATTCATTATCATTAATATGTTGAATATGACGATATAAATCTTGATTTTGCCCTAAATTTACATAAAGTTCGGTAAGCTTAGGTAAAAATTTATCATGTAATTCACGAAGTTCTGGACTATCTTTTACGCTTTGTAAATGTCCAACTACGCCCCATACTTTATTTAAACTATAAAGTTGATTTTGCAATGGCTGCATAATATTTAACCAAGAGCTTGTTGGTTCTTTTACCAAATGTTGTAATAACTCTTCAGTTGCAACAAGCTCTTCATTTAGTTTGCTTTCAATATTCTCTATAGTTAACCTATCAAATTCGATAAATTCTGTCATATCTTTTCTCCTTAACTTGCTTCATTATAAGCTATTAGAATTACATATGTAATATAGGGCCAAACTATAATTTTCCAAGAACAATATGAAATATTTACTCAAATATCATAAGTATAATAGATAATGCTAATAATGCTCCCATAGTTAGGTTAAATTTGCGCATATAACTAGGATTGCGGAGAAATTTTCTCAATGTAATGCCACTGACTAGCCACGCACCAACGCAAAAAATACCAATTAAGAAATATACTATTAAGATGATTACAACCTGATGGATCATCGGCAAATTTGGTGTAGTATAAGCTGCTATTACTCCAATTAAGATTATCCATGTTTTAGGATTTACCCATTGAAATAATGCTGCTTGAAAAAAACTTATAGGTTTAGATGCTTTTTTAGCTTCTTTTAAATGAGGATCTGAAGTAGCAATACTCCATGCTAAATATAACATATAAATAGCACCCACATACTTGGCTATAATATGGAGTATGGGAAATTTTTCAAAAACATGACCTAGTCCTATTCCAAGCAATAAACCCATTGCCGCAAAACCACATAAAATACCAAAGTAATGAGGCAACGAACGTTTCAACCCAAAAGATATTCCAGATAGCATTATCATTAAATTGTTTGGACCTGGGGTAATTGAAGTTGAAAAACAGAAAACTATTAATGGGATAAGGGATTTAATCTCTAACATTTAAATCTATTTCTATCAAAGATAAAATATTTTAACTTAATAAACAACATAAATTACCTAACAAAAGAGAATCCGTCTGGTTTTGCCGCTTCCCAAAATCTACGATAAAACTCAGGTATTGTAGACTCATTTAATAAATCACCGCTTTTTAAGAAGCTATAAATTTCATCAAACCCTTTAACCTCATGACCATTTATTCTACGCATAACACTAGATGGACGAATGTCACTTGGATTCTCTAACCCCATAGCACCCACTAACTCAGTAAATGTTTTTACAGTTGCATGATGGTAATTATAAACACGATCAGCTTTTACATCTACATCTAATTGATTATATAATCTTGGATTTTGTGTAGCAACTCCAACAGGACAAGTATTACTACCACACTGTTTAGATTGAATACAACCAAGTGCTAGCATCATGGCACGTGAAGAATTTACCATATCTGCACCTAGAGCCATCATTCTTACCATATCAAAGCCAGTTGTATTACGCCCTGCTGCTATAATCTTAATATGTTCACGAATTCCACAACCAAGCAATGCATTATGAACAAAAACCAGTGACTCTTGTAAAGGCATACCGATATAATTAATGAATTCAGACGGTGCTGCGCCAGTTCCACCTTCCATACCATCGATTACAATAAAATCTGGGTAAATTCCAGTTTTTAACATAGCCTTACAAATAGCAAAAAACTCAGTTCGCTTACCAATACATAACTTGAAGCCAACTGGTTTACCATCTGATAGCTCTCGCAACTCTGTAATAAACTCACATAACCCTATTGGTGAAGTAAATGCTGAATGTACAGGTGGAGAAACCACATCTCTATCCATTGGTACACCACGAATTTGTGAAATTTCAGGTGTAATTTTTTCTTTAGGTAATAAGCCACCATGACCAGGTTTTGCACCTTGAGAAAGTTTAATCTCAATCATTTTTATATTTGGCAACGTTGCTTTTTCACGGAATTTCACAGGGTCAAATTTACCATCATCAGTTCTAAAACCAAAATATGCAGTTGCAACTTGTAGGACAACATCACCGCCTTGCATATGATATTCGGTTAGACCACCTTCTCCAGTATTATGAGAAAAACCACCCTTTTTAGCTCCTTTATTTAAAGCCAATATCGCAGTTTTAGACAAAGCCCCAAAACTCATTGCAGAAATATTTAAACGTGATGCTGAATATGGTTGTCTACATTGATTATTACCAACAATAATTCTAGGATCAACATCAGAATGATGCACTGGTTTTAATGAGTGTAATGCCCATTCATAACCTGGCTTCATAATATCATTATCATTACCAAAGAATACGTTATCATGAATTCCCTTAGCTCGCTCATAAACAACTTTGCGTGTCTTTCGATTAAATGGTTGTTCACTGTCATCGCTAGCTACAAAATACTGCTGAATCTCTGGTCTAAAAAACTCTAAAATATAGCGCATATGCCCAAGAATAGGAAAGTTACGTAATAACGTATGTTCTTTTTGTACTCTATCGTATATAGCAATCGCAGCTAAGATACCAATCAATCCTATAATCCAATACCATTTTGCTTGTATTATTACCAATAAAGCAATAATAACTAATAGAACAATACCAAAGCCAACATACCATTTACGGCGCTCACTCATATGCATAATAAATCCCCAATCATAGATACTTTATTTTTTATATATAGTTTGAATTTTGAAAAATTAATAATCTCGTACTCGCAGTATTTGAGCTATAGACAAGGAATAATGATAAAAAATGTGCCGAAATGTACAATTAGTACATGAGAAGCATTTTTTGAATTATGACAATGTATATAGTTCAAAGACAAAGAGTATTACATGCCAGGCATCAAATGCTTCATACCCTTCATCATCTTCATCATACCACCACCACTAAATTTCTTCATCATCGTACTAATTTGCTCATACTGTTTTAGTAATTGATTAACATCTTGAACAGTAGTTCCAGAACCAATTGCAATACGACGTTTTCGTGATGCTTTTAATAGGTCAGGTTTTCTACGTTCTAAATCTGTCATAGAATCAATAATAGCAATATGTTTTTTGATAAATTTATCATTAATAATATTTGGTGCTTTTTCAGCAATTTGACCTGGTAATTTATCTAAAATCTTACTCATTCCGCCCATATTATTCATCTGAACAAATTGAGATTTAAAATCATTTAAATCAAAACCCTTACCTTTTTTAACTTTATCCATCAGCTTTTTAGCTTCAGCTTCATCTACATTACCCTTAACCTCATCGATAAGGGTTAAAATATCACCCATACCAAGGATACGAGAAGCCATACGATCAGGGTAAAAAGGCTCAAGCCCATTTACTTTTTCCGATACTCCAATAAACTTAATTGGCTTGCCAGTGACCTGACGAATGGATAAAGCAGCACCACCGCGGGCATCACCATCCATCTTAGTTTAAATAATACCAGTTAATGCCAAAGCGTCATTGAAGGATTTTGCAGTATTAACA
>JAQUVM010000128.1 GCA_028693355.1 Burkholderiales bacterium | reverse complement strand
TAAAATATTCTTTTTTTCTAAACTCTTAATTTGTTCAACTTGTGCTGAGTTTATTTTTGTTTGTGGAGTAAAATTTGTTTTACCATAAATGGTAAGATATGCAACCCCACCAATAGCAGCTAAAGTAATTAAATTTAAAAGTAATAAAAACTTAGGCGTTTTATATTTCACTTGAATATTATTTTCCATTACAAACAACCTCTTTTGCACTGTTAATAACCTGTTCCAAACTAGAATTTTTTGAAACTTTAACGTTCAACTTATTAAAACAAAGTTTCTCTGCTATTTGATAATGACTAGCAATGAATACCGTAGAACTAAATTTTTTCTTAAAACTATCAAACTGCATCAAATAATTTATGCCATCAGCAACTTTGCTGCTAGTCACTATTATACCAGTTATAGCAGATATTTTTTCCACTATACTATTTAACAGTTTAATTTGATTTTTATAACACAAATTATAATTATATAATGGAATATTTGTAATTTTTATATTATTTCCCCTACAAAAATTCAATAGCTTCTCATTAATATTATTACTACCTAAAATAGAGATAGATGTAATACAAAAAAATATTCCATCATTTATTACAGCATCTATACCAGAATCTGTCAACGGAAATTTTATATTTAACCTAGGATTTATTTCTTTTATTATATTAGCAGTTCCCAACCCTGGAGCTATAATAATATTATTATCCAACTTTTCTAATACTTCTTTAGCTAGCAAACTAGCACTAGGAGATATACAAAATACAGCATCATCTGCAATAATATTTTTTATATCATTCACATTTATTTCATTTTTATTTAATTCTACAATAGGAAAATGTATGGCATTAAGATTATTTTTAGATAATTCTTTAATTAACTTATCTGCAGATCCTGTATGGCTCGTAACTAAAAACATTATTTCTATATGTTCTTATTATTATATTTTTCTGTAATTTCTTTTGCACCAAGTTCAATTAGTCTTTTAGCACATTTTTCACCAACTTCTAAACATTCATGCGTATAACCAGATACCTCAGCATCAATATATTTAGAATCATCAGAATCTGCAAGCATAGCTCTCAAAGTTAATTTATCATTTAGCACATATGCATAACCTGCAATTGGAATATTACAACTTGCATTTAAAAACCTACCCATTTCACGCTCAGCACTAACTGCTTGCAAGGTATCTTCATCATTTAATGGCTTTAACAATTCTTCTAAATCAGTTCTATCTTTATTTATTTCAATTGCTAAAACGCCCTGTCCTATTGCAGGAATGAATTTATCCCCCGATAACTGAGTCTTAATTCTATTTTCTAAATCTAATCTTTTTAGACCAGCTACTGCTAAAATAATGGCATCATACTCATTATTATCTAGCTTTGCTAATCTAGTTTGTAAATTACCTCTTAGCATTTTTATAATCAAATGCGGATAATAACGTTTCAAAATAGCAGAACGCCTAGCACTTGAAGTACCTATAATTGATCCTTCTGGCATTTCTTCTAAATTTAAATATTTATTAGATACAAAGGCATCATAAGGGTTTTCACGTTTTAAAATCGCCGCCAGACTAAACTCTGGAAATAAATTAGCTGGTAAATCTTTTAATGAATGAACAGCAATATCAGCAGTTTTATTTAGTAAATGAGTTTCCAGTTCTTTAATAAATAATCCTTTACCACCAATTTTATCTAATGATTTATCTAATATTCTATCACCCTCTGTTGTAATACCGATAATTTCAATTTGTATATCTGGATACAATTTTACTAGCAAATCTTGTACGTGAGTAGCTTGCCACATAGCAAGCTTACTATTTCTGGAAACAATGCGTAATTTATCCATGTGACTTAATCCTTTGACGAGATAATTCAAAAATAGCAACGGTAGCTGCCATAGCCAAATTTAATGATTCCGTATTACCAACCATAGGAATTTGAATATGATCCTTAATTAAATTTAATAATTCATTACTAATACCATTACCCTCATTACCCATTATAAACCCAGTAGTTTTTAATAAATTACATTCATAAAGGCTAGTATTACCGCTTGGGGTAAGTGCCAATAAATTACCCTGATATTGTTTGATAAAATCATTTAAATCAATATCACAAAATATATCTAAGCCAAATTGAATACCTTGCGAAGCTCTTAAAACTTTTGGATTATATACATCTACACTCTTGGGAGATAATATTATTTGTTTTATTCCTGAAGCGTTAGCACCTCGTAAAATAGTGCCTAAATTACCAGGGTCTTGAATATTTTCTAAGATTAAACTATCTATATTATAATTAATTTGATTTTCTGTATTATTGTTAATGATACCAACTGCATCAATTAAAGAATCTAAAATATTTATTTTATTAAGAATTACTTCATCAACTACATATACTTTAACCTCATGATTTTCTATGATGTTTGTATATTTCTCAAGTGATTCTTCAGTAAGAAAAATGCTATCTAATTTATTATAACGTAATGATTCAACTATTAAATGCTCACCATAAATTATTGCTTGTTTTTGTATTAGCCTCTCATTTTTATCTTTAGCTAATTTAACTACTTGTTTTATTAATTTATTATCTTTTGATTCTATGGTCTGAAAAATTGGCACTTTTTTATACTTTCAAATAAAAATACCTACTTGGAATTAAGTAAGTATTTTAACAAAATTTATAATCTCACACACGAAAACACAATAGTAAGTATCATCATATGAAATATACAAACTTACTTTTTTATTTTGTTTCTATATTTTTTAAAACTTTTACGACATATCCATTATTAAATCCTGAATATTGATTCCCTGTATTATAAGTACTAAGAGCTTTTCTTAGAGCATACTGTGGATCTTTAGTATTTTTTTTAGCGGCTATATAATTCTTAGTTAAAATTTCTCCACTAATTTTTAAATTTAAACAAGGATTTAGCAGAGCTTCAGGCTGTAATTTATACTTACGAATATTCTTTATATTAATTTGCCCAAGACCAACATCAAAATTATAATTATGTTTATCTAAATATTTGATCCAAGCAATTGCTTGACTTTGATTCTTAGGTTGCGCTAATAACCTAGCACCATTTAGTCCTATAGCTATAGGATTTTTACCAGACTCAGTCTTTACTAGCGTTAACATCGTTGTTGGAGCAACAGTTGGGCTGCACTGCTTAGCTAGATTTAGTATGGTTGCATTATCAATTAACATATATATACTCAAAATAAAAAGAACTCATTATGAAATCATAATAAGTTCCATTTAAAACTACTCGGATAAATTAATGACTTACTTCCATGGCTGCAATATCTGAATCAGAAATAGAACTATATTTCTTACATAGTGCAACATACTTAGGTAAAGTAATTATAATATAAAACAGAGCACTAACAATAGCCACTAACGTATAACCATTGCAAAAGTATAATGCCCATAAATATATAACAAAAGGTGATAAAAATGATAGTGCAGTTATAAATGGTATTTTACGTTCTCGAATAAGGGTTAATCCATAACTAGCAACCAAAACCATCACAGCTAAGTTTACTTTTAGTAGATCTTCTTTAGGTATACTAAACATTACTTCAGATACAATAATAAAAACTAACGTACCAAAAACCCTAGTTTTAGGATTAATTGCACCCATACTAACTGGAGCTGCCATGTAACCGATAACAATGAATCCAGTGATAATTACCATTAATGATGCCCAGCTATCAGAATTAAATAAAACAAGACATGTAAGCCCTAAATTAATTAACATTGATCTGCGGCAAATATTGTATTCTTTATGAATATGACCTATTGTCCATCTTGGCATTTGACCTGATAATGCCATTGAATAAAACATCCTTGACGAAGCACCTAGATAAGAATAACAAGTACCAGATGGACTAACAATAC
>JAQUVM010000127.1 GCA_028693355.1 Burkholderiales bacterium | reverse complement strand
AAATCATTCAAGGACAAGGAATAAACTCCAAGCATAATCAAGCAGTATTACAAAATATAACCAGAAAGTTACTCTATGATAATAGATAAATACTTGCATATACCTATGGTTCACCCCAACAAGGAGGATCTGGTGTAACAATAGTCAAACTAAGAAACTAAGCACACATATTAGCTAATATGTTTTGCTCGCAAATTATTTCCATCAGTAGCTTCTAGCTTAGATACAAAAATTTGAGCCAATATATTTACTAAAGCAAGCCCTATAAACGTATAATGGAGCACATTTAAATTAAAGTTTTCTTTTGTAACTAAATTACCAACATGTAAAATAGATGCGGCAATTACAACTCCAAATGAAGATCCCAATTGTTGTAATGTAGCAGCTATACTAACTGCCGAAGCATATCTTTTTTCATCTACTTCTGCATAGTATAATATATTTATACTCATAAACTGAGCAGCTGCAAATACGCCATTAAAAAATAAAATTACATATAAAAACCAATTAAGCTCATGAACAAATATAAATAAAAGTAAAAATAAACTACCACAAATATTTGCCACTGTAAGAGTTGCTTTAAAACCAAATCGATCAATACTTGTTTTAATAGCGCCTCGTGAAATTAATACACCAAATGCCATCCATATAAAATAAAGCCCTGCCTCAAATGCTGATAAGTGATAGCTAATCTCCAAAAATATAGCAATAATAAATGCTCGACCACCAAGTGCTGCTCTTATTATACATGTAGATAAAAAACTAAGTCGAAATGTCCTGAGTCTAAATAAAGCATAACAAATTAGTGGATTTGTACTCTTGGTTTCTACTAAATAATAAATAACACCAAAAACACCCGCTACCAGAATCAACAATAGTTTCATTGTTAAAGATACTTCATCTAGTAGGCAAATATCTAGCCAAAAACAAAATGCACCTAGGCTTAAACTTAGAAAAATAAAACTTTTTAAATTAAAGCCGGTTTGTTCATTTTTATAATTTTCAATATTTTTCCAAGTAGCATAGAATATAATAAGCCCTATTGGAATATTAACCCAAAAAATATAACGCCAAGAAAAATAAGTTACCAAATACCCACCTAAAATTGGAGCAAGAACTGGCCCTATCATCACTGGAATTCCCATAATGGTATAAGCTTTTACTAACTCAGCCTTAGAAAATATTCTAAGCAATAATATCCTTGCTACGGGCACCATAAATGCACCGGCTATACCTTGTAATAATCGACAGACTATTAACATAACTATAGAGTTAGTTAATGCACATTGAAATGACATTAGTAGAAATAAAGCATTTGACATCAATAAAGTGTTTCTAACTCCAATTTTATCCGCAACCCAACCACTTATTGGAATAAAAATAGCTAACCCAATCAGATAGCTAGTTACAGCTAATTTCAAAATAAAAACACTTGTATTAAAAAATATTGCCATTTGAGGAATTGCTACATTTAGAATATGCGCATCAATATTTTCCATCAATAACAGCGAAGAAATAATTGCAGTACCAATTAATTGGCGAGAAGTGTAACCGAACATAAATAATTCTACAGAAAAGAAATCCCTGTATTAAATACAGGGATTTTTTGCTTATTCGTTATGAGTTGGAAGATTATTTAAATAAATAACTCCGCTTTCAAACCTAATATTACTCGAAAAAACGCTTTCTGCTTCTTCTTTAATATAACCTTTACGAACCCAATTTTGCAATTGATTATCTAATAATATATTTACTAATTTAGATAATGCTTGTGAGCTCTGTTCATCCATTTGAGCATTTCCAGCACTTAAAAAATACTTCATTTGTAACAATAACAAATATCCTAATACAGGTTTTGGAACAGACAAATTAACATTCGCATATATTTTTTGCATAAACTGGCTTTGTTCCAACATATCTGCGGACTCGAAGCCATGCGTTGTTAAAACTCCATCTATATTAATTAATCCGCTTGGAACTTTTAAAGTAAGTTTATTAATTTTTGCAATTGGCGACTCTATTAAAATAGGCGTCATTCCTGATTTTAGCTGGCTAACCATATTCTCATAATTAGCACTATAATCACTTTCATTTAATTTACTATTAGTAGCAAGCAAATCAGCAACAGAACTAAATTTATCTGCACGAATATGATTTAAATCAAAATCAAAATCAAATGGACCATAAGTATTGTTCATACTAACCAAAGACTCAAATGAAACAACAACATTTGCAGAGAAATAATTATTAACATCTTCACTATGAGATGCATATTTTACCTTTGTTAGCTGCATTTGTAATGGATTAATAACATCAATATCATTCAAGAAGTCAACAGAATTAATTCCTGTTACTGAATTAACAATACTTCCTAATTTTAAATGTTGATTACTTTCAATTAAATCAATATTTAAATTATCAACTGAGAATGTAGCATTACCAACTTTTATATCATTTATACTACGAGTAGAATTTGATGAGTATGCAATATTATCAATTGTTAGATTGCCTTTAGTAGGTGCAGAAAAATCAAAATGCTTAGCAGATAATTTAGAATTAAACTTATCAAACGTATCATTAAAGCCAATAATTAACTTTAAACCACCCCAATTAACCTTAACGCCAGACAATGCTTCCTCATAATTAAAAGCAGGCGATAAAACTTCATACTTACCATCCCCAGTTAGATATAACATTTTTGAAATTGTTATAGGTGTTTTATCTTTAAAAAATGTTTTTAAAATACTATCTAAAGAAGATGGATAAGATATATCTATATTTGAATATGCTAATGTTGGCATAATGCTACCATTTAACCAACCAGCAAAAATACCCGTAGTAATATGTGATGTATAACTTATTTTATAGTTACCATTTGGAATAACAGCAGACTCTGATGATTTTACAGGTAATAATTTTATCAAGTTATTTATGCTTTGATTATTAAATTCTAGTGTAACTTGCTCAGTCGATGTAAAGAACCCACGCTTATAGCTACGATCAACTACAGTTATAAATTGATTATCTGTTAATTTATGAAATTGGTCATCAAATCTTTTTTCTGCCATAAAACCAAAGAAATATGCGGTAATAACCTGCAGAGCTATCAAAACCACTACTGCTAAAGCTACAAATTTGATTTTTATCTTAAATATTTTTTTAAGCATACTATAATTTTCCTACATACGGCTTATTTTAAAACTAATCTTGTTTATATTATATAATCTAGGCTATAATTATATCATTCTATCATGTATGATATCACAACAAATGTATAAAGGATACCTAAATGGACAATTGTATTTTTTGCAAAATAAGCAAAAAAGATATACCAAGTAAAATTATCTATGAAGACGAAGATATATTTGTTTTTCATGATATAAATCCGGCTGCTGAAGTTCATTTCCTACTAATTCCAAAATTGCATATTACCAATATGTTGGAATTAAATGATACCCATCAAATACTAATGGGAAAAATGATTATTTTAGCTAATAAATTAGCTAACGAATATGGTCTGAGTAACGGTTATAAGACTCAAATTAACACAGGAAAAAATGGTGGACAAGAAGTTTATCATTTACATATACATGTTTTTGGCAATAAATAAGGAAAATAGATATGGGAAGCTTTAGCATTTGGCACTGGTTAGTTGTATTATTAATCGTAGTTATGGTTTTTGGAACTAAAAAGCTAAAAAACATAGGTAAGGATGCAGGAGATGCCGTTAAGGGATTTAAAGATGCCTTAAATGGTGATGAGAAAAAAAACAATGATGATGAAAAAACTTCACAGAAAAGTTGATAAATGTTTGGTATTAGCTTTAGTGAAATAATTTTAATTTCTATAATTGCGGTTATAGTATTTGCACCTGAGCAACTACCTACAATTGCTAAGAAGTTAGGCTTATTTATTAGAGAAATTCGTAATTTTCGTAGCAATATTACAAATCAAATTTATGAACAAAC
>JAQUVM010000126.1 GCA_028693355.1 Burkholderiales bacterium | reverse complement strand
TTTTATTTAGCATTGCTATGCAGCTATAAATTTAGTAATTTCGTTTATATATTCTAAAATATCTCTCATCAAAACCCATAAAATAATAGTTAATAATTTATTTAGTTATAGTGCCAGTATATTTTAAGATTAAATCTAACTTAAAAACTATAACTAAGTTTAAAATTGAAAGACATATGCTAAATGTTTCACTCAGAAGATATTTTTTACATGCAAAAAGTAATTGAGTTAGCTAAATTAACGCCAATTCAAACACGTCCAAATCCTAAGGTTGCTTCTATCATTGTAAAAAATAATGAAATTATTGGCATCGGTTGTCACTTAAAAAAAGGCGAGCATCACTCTGAAATACATGCCTTACAGCAAGCTAATGAAAAATCACAGAATGCTACGCTATATGTAAATTTAGAGCCTTGTTCACATTTTGGTAGTACTCCGCCATGCGCTGATGCAGTTATTAAGAGTGGCATCAAACGAGTGGTTATTGCTAATTTAGACCCAAACCCAATGGTATCAGGTACTGGAGTTAAAAAATTACAAGATGCTGGTATTGAAGTAATTTATGGCGTACTGGATAAAGAAGCAAGTAGCATTAATCAAGTATTTTTTCATAACATCACCACACAAAAACCATATGTGACACTTAAAGTTGGTATGAGTTTAGACGCTAAAATAGCCACTAAAGATAATCTTAGCCAATGGATTACATCAAGAGATTCTAGAGCAGATTCCCATCAATATCGGGTATCACATGAAGGTATTTTAGTAGGTGTTGGGACAATTATTAATGATGACCCTACTCTAACAGCACATCTTGTTAATAATTCACCAAGACATCCCATTAGAATAATTTTAGATACTCGTTTAGAAACGCCGATAATTAGTAAAGTAGTTAATGATGGCTTAGCACCAACATGGATTATTACCACCAATACAGACTTAAATGATCATAAACCTTATCAAGATAAAAATTGTAAAATAATATCATTACCATCAATTGATACAGATAAGGTTTTAAAAGAGTTGTACCAACATGGAATTTATAGTTTATTAATTGAAGGTGGCGAACGAGTTTATAGTGATTTTTTAGATAGTAAAAATGTAAATCAAATTATTAGTTATATAAGTCCGCAAATGATCGGCTCAAAAGATGCCAAGCATTTTTATGCGGGGCTTGGATTTAATAATTTAGCATCTAATTTAAAATTAGAATTTATTGAGTGTAAGCAACTTAGCTCAGATATAAAAATTATTTCACAGGTGATTAATTAATGTTTACTGGAATCATTGAAGAAATTGGACAAATTCGTGAGATAAGACGAAATGGTCAAACATTATGTTTAAATATCTCAGCATCTATTATTTTAGAAGATGTGAGGCTTGGCGATAGTATTGCTGTAAATGGTGTTTGTTTAACAGTAACTAAATTTGATAAAAATTTTTTTACGGCTGATGTAATGCCAGAAACATTTAATAATACTACCCTTCATTTATTATCTAGAGGCTCAGCAGTTAATTTAGAAAGAGCTCTTGCCGCTAATGGACGTTTTGGTGGACATATTGTTAGTGGGCATATTGATGGAGTAGCAAAAGTTACTAATTATCAAAAAAATCAAAATGCAATAATTTACACAATAAAACTTGGTAATAATTTAATAAAGAATTGTATTGCAAAAGGATCAATTGCAATTGATGGGACAAGTTTAACGATTACTAAAGTAAAAAATGATGAGTTAGAGGTTTCATTAATTCCACATACACAAGATAAATCAATTTTGAGCAAGAAGAAAATTGGCGAGTTTGTGAATATAGAGTGTGATATTTTAATGAAAAAATCAATACAATCATCAAAAGCAGCTTCTAATTTAGACGAGAGTTTTTTGCGTAATAATGGATTTATTTAAAATATAAACATTAGGAAGGTTTTTTAAATATAACTAAAATACACTATTGAAAGATAAAGACGTATATGTTTAATACAATTGAAGACGCTATTAGCGACTTGCAACAAGGTAAATTAATTATTGTTTGTGATAATGAAGATCGGGAAAATGAAGGTGATTTTTTAGGTATTGCCGAATTAATGACTGAGGAACAAGTTAACTTTATGATAACTCATGGTAAAGGTTTAGTTTGTGTTCCTTTGGCAAAAGAATATGCTAAAAATTTTGGCTTAAATCCTATGGTACAGCGGAATGAAGATAATATGCAAACAGCATTTACTCAGAGCGTTGATTATAAAACAAGTACAACAGGTATTAGTGCTAAAGAGCGTATGACTACGATACTTGAATTAGCAAATAAGCAAAATATAGCGAGTGATTTTCGTGCGCCTGGGCATATTTTTCCCCTAGTTGCTAAGGATGGTGGTGTAATAGTACGCCCAGGACATACTGAAGCAGCAGTTGATTTGGCAAAATTATCTGGATTTACTCCTGTAGGTGTGATCTGTGAAATAATTAATGATGATGGTACTATGGCACGCGTCCCTGAATTAATTAAAATTGCTGAAAAATTTGATATGAAAATGATTCATATTGAGAATTTAATTGAATACCGTAAAGCTAATGATAAAATAATAAATAAAGTATCTAGTGCTAGACTACCAACTAAACATGGTGAATTTAATATGATTGGCTATCAATCAATTATTACTCATGAAGAATGCATTGCATTAGTAAAAGAACCTTTATCTGGAGAAATTCCCCTAGTTCGAATTCATTCTGAATGCTTAACTGGTGATGGATTTGCCTCATTACGCTGTGATTGTGGTGAACAATTAGAGAGAAGTATGGAAGAGATACATGCACACGGTGGAGTGCTTATTTATTTGCGTCAAGAGGGTCGTGGAATTGGTTTATTAAATAAAATCAAAGCATATGCATTACAAGATTTAGGCATGGATACTGTTGAAGCTAATTTACATTTAGGATTTCCAGATGATATGCGTGAATATTATTTAGCTGCTCAAATACTACAAGATTTAGGTTATACTAAAATTAATTTATTAAGTAATAATCCACGTAAATTCTCAACCTTAGAAAAATATGGAATTACTATAGCTTCAAGGAAAGAATTAATTATTAAGGCGAACTCAAATAATAAAGACTATTTATCTACGAAAGTAACAAAATTAGGACATATTTTAGGGTGATATTTTAAATATTATTAATAATTTATATATAAAGTTTTTAAAAAGGACAAAAAATGATTTATTCAGGAAATTTAGTTGCTAAGTCTGGCAAATATTCAATTGTGGTTGCTCGTTTTAACGAATTTATTACAAGTAAATTATTAGGTGCTGCGGTTGATGGTTTAGAGCGTCATGGTGTAAAAAAAGATGATATTGATATTATTTGGGTACCAGGTGCATTTGAGACTCCGCTAGTAGCACAAAAACTTGCAACAAGTGGTAAGTATAATGCTGTAATTACATTAGGCGCTGTAATTCGTGGCTCAACTACTCATTATGACTATGTATGTAATGAGGTTGCTAAAGGTGTAGCTAAAGTTCAATTAGATACTGGTGTACCTGTAATTTTTGGTGTTATTACTACTGAAAATATAGAGCAAGCTATTGAGCGTGCTGGTACTAAAGCTGGTAATAAAGGCTATGATGCTGCTGTAACTGCAATTGAGATGACTAATTTGTTATCTCAAATTTAGTTCATTTTATATGGTGTGAAATGAGGCATGAGTTATGCCTCATTTTTCAAGTAATTATTTTTACTTTACCATAATCGGTGTTATAGTGTTGTCTAATGAATCAGGTTTTATAGAGCCACTAGTTATACCAAATAAATGGCAGGTGGTTACTTTGTTATCACATATAAACCATGGCCCTCCACTGTCGCCTTTTTCTGTTAAAATTTGTTTACTTGAATCATTTACCAAGCTTAAATACATATTATCAGAGTATCCTTTTTTAATCAATAATAACTCTGACGTATATAAACCCAAATATTGATTAAACTGGGT
>JAQUVM010000125.1 GCA_028693355.1 Burkholderiales bacterium | reverse complement strand
TAATAGTTGATGATAAACTTTTAGCTTTATTAATATGGTTTTCCTTAACACTTAAAGTATCAATATTTTGTGCATTAACTCTAGCTGGTATAATAGTTGAAACTACTAAAACTAATCCTAAAAAGTAAAATAAATACTTTTTCATTTAAACTACACTTCCTTTTAATCATTAATATTTTACAGTTACGTTATTGTAAATTTTAACCAATTTATTAAATTCTATTCAAAAGTGTTTATCAATGTATTCTGGAGGATTAATGATGAAATCTGTAAGTACATCAGAACAAACAAGTCAAGATAGCGGAACTGGAGTATCAGATTCATCAAGTCCTACAAATCAAAGAAATTAAGTTTCTAAGTGATAACGAGAAGGTGTTATCACTTGCCACTGATATTGTGAATCGTACCATTAGTAAATGCAGACTTCAACAAATTTTATGTAATCGTTTTTTGAAAAATAATTAATAAAACTTAAAAAAACTTTAAATTTGGGTATTACACCAATTAAAAAATTTGTGCTATACTAAATATAAAGTCAATGCGTTGTACCTATGGTCATACCAATTGCCAGTAGATATAACGCATTTTTTTTGCGGTAAAAATCTATACAGACCGGTCTAAAAATAAGGAGGAAAATAAATTTAATGGAAGCAAAAAAAACAGAAAAATCGACAATAAAAATTAATACAAATGCAATAATAGCAGTATTGGTACTTAGTGGACTTATAGCAACATTTAATGAAACTATATTAAATGTTGCATTATCTCCTCTAATGGCACAATTCAATGTTACAGCAGGAACAATACAATGGTTAATTACTGCATATATGATAGTTGTAGCAGTTTCAGTACCAGTTACAGCATTCTTAATTCAAACATTTAAAACCAAGCAGTTATTTTTAGCAGCGATGGTAATACTTTTAGTTGGAACAATATGTGCCTTTCTTTCAGGATCATTTGTAATGTTACTTATTTCAAGAATCATACAAGCATTAGGAACTGGAATGATGATTCCTCTTATGATGAATACAGTGCTTGCAGTAGCACGACCACAAAGTCGTGGTGCAGTAATGGGTCTATGTGGTGCTGCACTTACTCTTGGACCAGCTCTTGGGCCAACAGTTGCAGGTGTTGTATTACAATTTGCTACTTGGCATGCATTATTTGCAATATTATTTGTAGTTATAGTTATAGCTATGATTTTAGGTTCAATATTCTTAGTTAATGTATCACATGTTACAAAACCTAAGATTGATGTACTATCAATTATATTATCAACTGTAGGTTTCGGAGGCCTTATATACGGTATAAGCAGTGTTAGTGGTGCTGGAGATATAAAAACAGTTGCTGCAATATTTATTATCGGAATAATATGTTTAGCTGTATTCTGCAAACGTCAAATGTCTTTAAAGGAACCAATGTTAAACTTACGTTGTTTTAAATCTCCTGTATTTACAATAGGAACATTACTTGTTATGTTTTCAATGATGACAGTATTTACTATGTCTGTAATGTTACCTATGTTCATTCAAGGCGGAATTGGAGCAAACAGCTTTGTTGCTGCAATGTCATTACTTCCAGCAACACTTATAAGTGCAATTGCAACTCCTTTTGCTGGTAAAATTTACGATAAAGTAGGACCAAAAGTTTTGTTACCAATAGGATTTGCTATAATTCTTATTCCATTATTTATTTTAACTCGTGCAAGTTATAATACATCTATTATGACAATTATTGTATTATTTATAATAGTAGATATTGGAATTGCACTTACAATGGCACCTTCTCAAACAACTGCTCTTAGTCCATTACCAAGAGAATATTATCCACATGGAGTAGCTATATTAAATACTCTTCAACAATTATCAGCTGCAATTGGTTCATCATTATTTATAGGCATTATGTCAGCCACACAACTGAAAGCCTTAAGTAACGGAGTTCAAGCACAAGCTGCTGTTTCTACTGGATTTAATTCATCAGGATTAGTTCTATCAGGATTTGTTTTAGTTGCAATAATTTTAGCTATAGTTTTAGGAATTGCAAAGAAAAAACCTTCTTTATCATCTGAATCTGCTGAAAATGCAAATGCTGAAGTGATAGAAGCTTAATACTTCTTTTGAATATGTAGCGTATAATAATTAAAAATAGGTAACCTGTCCTCTATAATCTAGCTTACAGAGGGCAGGTTACCATTTATTTTTTAAGTAGCCTTTAAATATTCAATGAAAAACTATTTTAAACTTTCATTGTAATCGTTTATTATGCAATATATGTACTAATTAAATCAAAATAGTATGAGCGAATATGGATAATAAATAATATACTATACATAATAAATTAAATAACAAACTAAATATTAGATTTAGTAATTTATCTTTTAGCTATATGTAAACCTTATAACTAGGATAGATAATTTATCGTATAAGCAATATAAAAAAATTATTCGTAAATTAGAAACTATAATAACAGCAGGTATAAAAATTTGCTGTCTTAAAACTTAAAATAAATTTTATTAGGAGGTATTAAATAATATGAAACAACCAAATTTAGAAGTTAGAGTTAAGAACATAATTGAAGTTGATGGATTAAAATTTAAAGATTTAAATAACGATGGAAAGCTAGATCCATATGAGGATTGGCGTTTAAGTCCAGAAGAACGTGCGAAGAATTTAGTATCACTAATGAACATTGATGAAAAAATTGGTATGATGCTTATAAATACACGTCTAATGGGACTTTCTCAAAAAGATAAGAGTCAAACTAGTCATGATGGCATATTAGATGAAGGTATTGTTGAAAAAGGTAAAAGTGTTTTCGCTATGGAAAAGTTATGGGGAACAACTCATACTCTTGAAAATCTTAAGTTACGTCACTTTATTTTAAGAGACAATTGGAGTCCTTCTGAAACAGCAAAATGGGTTAATACAATGAATGAAGTATGTGAATCAACACGTCTTGGTATTCCATGCCTTATTACATCAAATTCAAGAAACGAATTTGCAGAACCTGTTTTTGGTATGAATGATGCAGCTGGAATTTTTTCTACATGGCCAGGAACTTTAGGACTCGCAGCAGGCGCTAAGGGTGATATAAAAAATGGTGGTGATGCATCAATAATCAGCGAATTTGCGAATATTGCACATGATGAATGGAATGCTACAGGACTACGTAAGGGTTATATGTATATGGCTGATTGTGTTACTGATCCTAGATGGCAAAGATCTTATGGTACTTTCGGTGAAGATCCTGAGTTTATTTGTGATGCTATTGGTCGTATTATAGATGAATTCCAAGGTGAGCAATTAGGAAATCAAAGTGTTTCTATGACAACTAAGCATTTCCCAGGCGGTGGACCAAGAGAAAATGGATTTGATCCTCATTATAAAGAAGGTAAATGGAATGTATATCCTACTTTAGGAAGTTTAGAAAAATATCATCTACCACCATTTAAGACAGCAGCAGAACATGGAACAGCTTCATTTATGCCATATTATTCAGCACCAAGTATAAAGAAGAGCTCAGTACAAAGTTTCGAAAAAGAAGATATACCATTTGAAGAAGTTGGATTTGCATTTAACCATTATTTCTTAAAGCATATTTTAAGAGATAAACTAGGCTTCAAAGGCTATATAAATAGTGACAGCGGTATTGTTAACAATATGTGCTGGGGTGTTGAAGAATTAAGTGTGCCAGAACGTTTTGCAAAGGCAATAAATGCAGGAACTGATATGGTTGCTGATACAAATAATGTTGTAGATCTTAAAGCAGCTTACGAAAATGGATGGATTAGTGAAAAACGTATTGATGAAGCAAATGTACGTCTTCTTACAGAAATGTTTACTTTAGGTTTATTTGATGACCGTACTTATGTTTCTCCAGAAGAAGCTGATAAAGTAGTAAGCAATTCAGCTAAATGGGAAAAAGCATATTTTGCTCATAAAAAATCTGTAAAAGTTCTTAAAAACCATGATAAAACTTTA
>JAQUVM010000124.1 GCA_028693355.1 Burkholderiales bacterium | reverse complement strand
CAATCTCAAATGTAATAACTCCAGTTCCTGTTGTTGTGGCTGCTGCTGTTGCTGTTCCAGTTATTGATGCAGCTAAATCAACTTTTGTTGCAGCTACTTTATCTCCTTTTGCAATCTTAAGGTCAGTTGCTGCTGTTCCTGACAAACCAACTACTTGAATTGATCCTGAAGCATCTCCTTTTTTAGATTCTAAAACTAATTTTCCATTAGCATCTAATGAAGCTATGCTAGTTCCAGCTGCAGTATTTATTTGAGTTACAATGGATGCTATATCAGCACTTGATGCTATACTTGCTGTTACATTTGTTCCATCCACTTTAAGTGTAATAACTCCAGTTCCTGTTGTTGTGGCTGCTGCTGTTGCTGTTCCAGTTGTTTTTGCTTCCCATTCTCCACCAGTACCACCATCTAAAAGCTTTTGTGTGTTAAATTCAGTTGTATTACCTATTCTATTTATTTCTGAAGTTAACTGATTCATTTCTTTTTGTATAGCAGTTCTATCAACTGTAACATTAGTATCATTAGCTGATTGAGTTGCTAGTTCTCTCATTCTTTGAAGTATACTTTGAGTTTCATTTAAGGCACCTTCACCTGTTTGAGTCATTGATATAGCATCTTGTGCATTGCTTGAAGCTTGATCAAGCCCTCTAATTTGACCTCTCATTTTTTCAGATATAGCTAATCCTGCTGCATCATCTGATGCATTATTAATTCTAAGACCTGAAGAAAGCTTTTGCATTGATTTACTTGCAGTTAAAGAATTAGCGTTTGCGTTTCTAATTGCATTAGCACCTGCTAAATTGTGATTAATTATCATAATATATTCCTCCTTGATTTTTAAAGTGGACATCCTTGTTCCACTATATTTATAGTTAAGCTCTTTGAGCCTACTAACGTATTGAATATTGGTTGCTTTTTAGCTTGTTCTTGTTGACATATTTTGCTTCTTTATTAAATTTCATCATCCAGTGTTTTCAATGCTTTTATTTCATCTTTAACACTATGTTGACTTTCAACATTTCTGAAGCCTTCTGCCATCAATATTAATTTCTTAAAGAGTGAGCACCTCTTTTTTTAATGTCTATAAAGTCTTTATACTTCATAACTTAGTTAATTGCTTGTCCTAATTTAATTTTCGTATTTTCTTTAAAATACTTTATACTCTTTTATTTTTTAATTTTTTTATCTTTATATTATGTTTATCGTTACTATATTTCATAACTTTATATCTATTTAATAAAAAGTTTACAAATTTTCAGTAAAGTTTTTTTTCTCTATTGTTAACTGTCTTTTGGGGAATCATTTACCATGCGAATCTTTTTTCACAACCTTTTTAAAATTCCTTACTTAAGAAAACAGCCTTGGCTGATAAATTATTATACCCCTTCATTGCTACTTGCCTTTTTTTGTTTTCTTTTATTTTTTCCAACAAATCTTCTTTTTTCACTTTCATTTCTGAAGCTAAGGTTTTTTCTAATTTCTCTATATCATATTGCAAATAAAACTTTTTCAATTCTTCCTTTGAATAATTAATTTTATTAATATTATCTAAAATTAATTGCCTTTGTTTAAAAAATTCATCTAGTTTTTCATATTCCTCTGCTTTAACTGTTTTCATAATAGTCAAAGTGATATCTTTATATTTAATAAAATTTTCCTCCAAGTTCAATTTATCACCCACTTTATTAACTTCAATAAGTACTATAAGCAATTTGTTTAGTGGAAAGTTACAAATGGAGAGTTGAGAGTAAAGGATATTTTGCTAATGCAAAATCAAAATCATATAATTTTTAAATTAAGCATAACTTAATTCTTTCTTTAACTCTCAATTCTCAACTAAAAATAATCATTGTTCATTCTATCTACTAGCTTGTTCCTAGCATAGAGCTAAGTTGACTTTGTTGTGAATTCAAAGTATTCATAGCAGTTTCTAATGCTGTAAATTTAGCGTAATATCTAGTTTGTGCATCTTTAAGTTGAGTTTCATATTTACTAATGCTTACAGTCTTACTATACACTTGATCAGGTAATGTATTTTTACCTGAAAAACCTGTAATACTATAGTCATATTGTTTATTTACAAATATATTCATAGATCCAGATAAAGTATAAGTACCATCTTTACCTACACCTGGAGCTGCTACATAATCTCTAAGTATATTGTCCATTCTTGTAAATATTCCATCTTCATTATATTTATTTGAACCATTATAAGCCTGATTTGCACCTAAAGTAGTACCTGAAGCTCCAATAAATAATTTTTTAAAATCATCAAAATTGTTTTCAATAGCACTTTTCAATTTTGCTTCATCTTTAATAACAAGCTTACCTCCATCTGTATAGTCTGTTGATGTATCTATACCTATAGCCCCAGTACCATAGCTACCAAAACTTAAGGATATTCCTGTATTGGTACTAGCACTAGTGTAACTACTGTATACAGGTGAAAAAGTTCCTCGCAGTTGAGTCATTAAAGTCTGTAAATAGTCATCATTTTTAAGTATTCCAACCTTTGCCTTAGTTTCCCATGCAGTGATTTGAGATTCACTCATGCTTTCCTTTTGAGCATCTGTAAGTGGTGCATAAGTACTGTCTTTCTTTTCTGTAAGCTTTGTATTAATTGTTGATATTATAGTATTATAATCCTCAATAAATTTCTTCACATTACTAACAACAGTATCTGAATTTGCGGTTACAGTTATATTAGCATCACCAGTGCTGCTAGAACTAGAACTAACGCCCAGCAAATTATAACTAACTCCATTTACTGTAAAGTTATTTGAACTTTGAGTAGTAGTTGTATATGAAGATTGACCTGGCTCTTTTATTGATACCACTGCATCTGCTCCTGTTGTATTTAATCCATTTAGTCCTAATAACTTTATTATATCATTACTAGATCCATTATTTATTGTGATGTTTTCACCAGAGCTAATTACTACTTTACCTGTACCATCTACATTCATTGTTCCAGCACCGACTGAAGTATTGACTGCGCTTTCTAAATCACTCATACTAGTACTACTATTTACCACAAGTGATACAGACTTATTATTTACTGTAAACTTCATCGTTTCTTGTTCAAAACCCAAACCAACTAACTTAGTAGTTCTTTTATAATTGTTAGCTGTCGATGTATATGACTTTAATGATATACCTAAGGCACTCAAATTATTACTACCTGTACTTGTATCCACTATCCCAATGCTTGAAGTTGAACCTGAACTCTTTGACTGAAATGAAATCCCACCTGTATTATCATCTATTTTCATGGTTATTGCACCACTAGTTGCACTATTAACTGCATCAATTAAATTTTGCATAGTAGTATTTCCATCTACCGCAAGCGAAACATTATAGGTATTACTTCCATCTGATAAAGCAAAACTCATATTTCCGCCATTAAATGATGTTGAACCAGAAGCTGTATCATTATATGTAACAGACGTTGTGGTAAGATTAGTAAATTTGATAGCATCATTACCATTAGCATCTTTAACATATTCCGCTGAAATTTTATCCTTAAAATTTGAATCTGCTGCGATATCACTATTTATTTTTGCCGCTAAATCTGCACCTGTAAGTCCGTCTAATCTACTTAAGGTAAGAGTAGTACCAGCTATTAATTGGGGATTCTTCGCACTAATTAAATTTGTTGCAGTAATAATAGTGCTGTTAGCTACTATATTCAAACCTGAAGATGCCAATTTTGAAGATAATGATATTCCACTATTAATTTGTGTCACCGTAGGGGTTGAATCACTATATTTAATAGTTGTATCTGTAGTAAGATTAGTAAATTTTATACTCCCATCACCAGCTGAATTCCCAACATAAGTTGCTGAAACTTTCCCATTTAAACTTGATGATGCAATTTTTGCATTTATTTGCGTTGCTAAATCTGCACCATTACCACTTAATTCACTTGGTCTACTTAGATCCACAAGAGTATTTCCATTGCTATCTATTAATTTTTGGCTCTTACTACTAGCAGTTAAAC
>JAQUVM010000040.1 GCA_028693355.1 Burkholderiales bacterium | reverse complement strand
GATATACCCATTAATATCATCGTAATAATTAAAACTGTTTTACGTCCCACCTCATCACCAATATGGCTAAAAATAATCCCGCCAATAGGACGAACGATGTAACCCACAACAAATACTGAATAACTTGCAATTAAGGCAATAGTTTCATTATGTGTTGGAAAAAATTGATGTGCAAAATATACTGCAAAAAGACCATAAATAGTAAAATCATAAAACTCTAGCATTCCACCTAAAGAAGCAAGCATTGTAACTTTTTGCTCTTCTTTATTTAGCTTATATCCTGGAAATAAGTTCATAATAACCCCTAAATAATTGCAACTAATATTAAAGTATATATTATATCTGAAAGATTATAAAATAAACCATAATACACTATATTTTTGCCTTTATGTGTTAAAATAAACGTTCACTAAAAACAGCAATATCCAAGATATAATAATAGGAGAAATCCGCAGCATTTTTATTGTAGACTAGGAATACTGAGAAATAGCCCCATAAAGGATATATTGGAGCTATTTTGAAAGTATAGCAACGTATACGATGAAAGATAACAGTAAATATGAATATGAAAAGAATATTTTTTAATCGAAGTTTTATTAGCTCCAGTAATTTCATTCTAAGAATTTGCTATAATTTCTATAAAACAAGTGGAACAACTCGAGCAGGTAGTCTGGCATTCACTATGATACTATCGTTCATACCTTTTACAATATCAGTTGCATCGGCATATAGTTGGTTACCATTTGCCAATAAAAATATAAATAAAATAGAAAAATATTTCTTTGTAAATTATATTCCACACAATGGCATTGAAATTTATAATCAAGTAAAAACATTTTTAAGTCAGGCTGATGGACTTTCTATGCTAGGATTTTCATCTCTTGCCCTAGCAACTATGTTAATGCTCTTTGCTATTGAAAATCAAATTAATGCATTATGGTCTAAACCTGCACCACTTAACATATTTAAATCACTTGCTAGTTACATAATGTTAATTGTAACGGTTATCATCCTTACTGGAGCAATATCAATATTAAGTATCTACATAAATATATTTTTACCATATATACCTCATGGAATATATATCTTTAGCAAAGCACTATCAGTCTTTGCAACAATAATCTTATTCTCATTATGTTATAAAGCACTACCGGCACATAAAATAAAAGTTACTCATGCCATTTTAGCGGCTTGTGTTGCTACTATAAATTTTACAATTGGTAAGAAAATATTTTCTATCTATACACATTTCATCTTTGCAAATTATCATATAATTTATGGCTCACTAGCTTTTTTACCTATATTTTTAATTTGGATCTATGTGAGTTGTTTAAATCTATTATTTTGTGCAGAAATTATACATGGCATGGAAAATAAATATAATAGTAGGTTACAGCATTTCGTATATAAAAAACTTAAACTAGTTTAGGCATAGGTTTACGTTTTTTACCTATAATTAAATCACGTAAATTATTTTGATAATCTTCAATACTTAGTGCAAAAACTGACGTATAATTAGTTCTCTCTAATGATACTTTTTGATAAACTGCATTTAAATTTATATGTTGAAAGCTAATAGATAATATAACATCCGGCATATTTATATCTTCAAAAGAATCGCAATAATTCTCTAAATAATCAATTAACTGAAATAATCTTGTAACATCTTCATCAAGTGTTAATAATACCTCAATACTTGGTACAGGAAACTCACGAGCAAGCTTTGGATTATTAAAGAGGCTCAGGACAATAGCATTCATTAAACTAACATTTAAAGGTGCTCTTTTTATATTACTATTATAGTTATTTTGGATATTTTTTAAACTTTTATTGTAAAAAGCAAATCTAGAACGATTATTTAAAATACTTTCAACTGCATTGGGATCCAAATCAACCATATTGGCTAGTTGTTTCTTTAAAATGACCTGTAATGCTGCTGCTTTTATTTGCTCCAAATATGGTTTAACTAAGCTAATAAATCTAGCCTTACCCTCGTCTTGTTGTAAATTAACTTGAGTTGACAATTGATTTAGCAAAAATGTAATGACCCCGACTGAGCTTGTTTTAGTTTTTTCTTTAAAATTATCTACACCATATTGGCGAATATAACTATCAGGATCATGTTCATCAGGTAGGAATAAAAAACTCACTGATTTTATATCTGTAATTAAACTAATAGAGCGCTCTAGTGCCCTCCAAGCCGCTTTCTTACCTGCATTATCGCCATCAAAAGCATAGCAAATATTATCGCTTAAACGAAATAGCTGTTTGATATGTTCTTCAGTTGCAGCAGTGCCCATAGTAGCTACTGCGTTAGAGACACCATATTGATGTAGAGCTATCACATCCATATAACCTTCAACTACTATTGACTGACTCTCATCACGTATAGTTTTTTTAGCTTCATATAGACCATATAGTTCTTTAGATTTACTAAATAATTCTGTTTCTGGAGAGTTTAGATACTTAGGCTCTCCTTTTACCAATATACGACCACCAAAGCCAATTATATTTCCTTGGATATTTTTAATAGGAAATATAATACGATCACGAAATCTATCATAGCGTTTACCGTTTTCACTATCTAATGTAAGCCCACTATCTAACATGAATTTATTAGTCGTATAGTCGCTAAATACCTGCTGTAGATTTTGAAAGTTATTTGGTGCAAAACCTAATTCAAATTGATTAATTATATTTGAAGTAAGACCTCTATTTTCAAGATAATGACGAGCATAAGACGAGTTAGCTAATTGCTTACGGTAAAATTGCAATGAATTTTGCATAACTTGATCTAAATCAAGTTTACGCTGTTTCTTTTGCTTAACGATTTCTTTACTATACGGAGTAGAATCTTCTTCAGGTAATAAAACTCCATATTGACTGGCTAATGATTTAACCGCTGATATAAAATCTAAACCCAAAAACTTCATAACAAAGCTAATTGAATTGCCACTCTCACCGCATCCAAAACAATGATAGATTTGTTTACTTGGACTAATTGAAAATGATGCTGATTTTTCATTATGAAATGGGCAACATGCAAAGTAATTTTGACCTGAGCGTTTAACTTTTATATGCTTACTAACTACATCCACTATATCAGAACGAGCTACTACTTCATCAATTGAAGATTGAGGAATTTGCATCTTATTTTGCCATTATATAATTAACTTCTTCAGAGGTTAATTCTCGCCACTGACCAGTTTCTAGACCTCGATCATGTATATTATCAATTCTGATTCGTTTTAAGTCAACTACCCTATAATCACACATTTCTGCCATACGACGTATTTGACGATTTACGCCCTCAGTAAGAACCATTTTATATACGTTAAATCCAACTTGTTTTATCTTTGCTGGGCGTAAGCGCTTATCGTCTAAAATTATACTACCATTACTTTGCTTCTCTAGATATTCAGGTGTTACAGATTTATTTACTCGAACAATATACTCTTTTTCTTTAGCAAATTCTGCGCCAAAAACTTTGTATACAAATTTACCATCATTTGATAAAATAACTAAACCATGACTATCTTTATCAAGACGTCCTGCATATGATAAATCATCTATTTTTGGTAATAATTCAAAAATAGGTTTTCCATCCGCTTTATTTTTGCTACAAACATATCCTTTAGGTTTATTTAATACTATATAGCGAAAATTAGAAGTTTCTACAGTCAACTCTGGTAATATTTCTATCTTATCTGTTTCTGGGTTAACCTTTGTTCCAAGTTCTGTAACAACTACTCCATTTAATTTCACATAACCTTTAGCGATAAACTCATCAGCTTTACGACGTGAACAAATATCATTATCTTTCAGATATTTATTTAATCTAATTAATTCCATATTTTATTTTCAGTATAATTATTTACGAACAATATTATAACTTAAATTGATTATACCCACTTTTAATTGAAGATTAAATTTAAATCTATTAAGCATTCTAGTTATGTTGCACAAATATTTTTTATAATTTTCATGAATTTATTGATATAATACATGTCATCGTTGTTTCTTGTTATTAAAATTGTTTCGATTAATGACAAATATTAATCAATTTATTAATTTTGCTTTTAAAGTTTAGGAAGTGACCCATGAAAGCTGCACGTACAATAATTATCAGCTTAGTTCTCGGCATTTTATTCGGATGGGTGGTCCGTAATATGAGTCTATCACCAGAATTAAATACTAATATACTACAATACTTATCAATGGCATCAGATATTTTTATTAAATTAATCAAAATGATAGTTGCTCCATTAATTTTTGCATCATTAACTCTAGGTGTTGTTAACATTGGAGATAACGCAAAAGGACTTGGTATGCTATTTGGACGTGTATTAGGGCTATTTGTTCTATCATCTATATGTTCATTATTTGTGGGTTGGTTTGTAATTGACCTTTTCAAGCCTGGACTAGCAATGGTTGAAGTTGGTAAAAATATTTTAGCTAGTAGTGGTGTAGAAGCAGCTTCTAAATTTGATTCAAATCAAATATCTTTAGCACATTTTGTACAAGAAACGATACCTGATAATGTTTTTAGTGCTTTCTCTGGTGGACATATTATCCAAATTGTAATCTTTTCATTATTTTTTGGTGTAGCATTAACAAAAATAAACCCACAAAGTCGTGAGTCAATCCGTGTATTATTAGATGGCATTATGCATGCTATGTTTGCTATTTGTAATACTGTTATGAAGCTTGTTCCAATTGCAGTATTTGCTTCGATTGCTGGCGTTATTATAAAACATGGTTTTGGTGTTTTAGAAACATACTTAATCTTTATATTAGAATATTATTTAGCATTAATCATTGTATGGATGCTAATTTATCTATTATCTCTAAAAGTTGTTGGTCGCTCAATCAATAAATTAATATCATCAATTATTCCACCATTATCATTATCATTTGCTACATCATCATCAGAGGTTGCTTACCCTGCTGTATTTGAAGCTCTAGAAGAGCATGGTGTACGTGAAAAAATAAGTAGTTTTGTAATGCCTATGGGTTATTCATTTAATATGATTGGTTCAATGGTTTATTTTAGCTTTGCTATTATTTTCATTACGCAGGTATTTGGTATAAATATTTCATTTACTGATAAGTTATATATATTCTTTATGTTATTAATAACATCAAAAGGTATTGCAGGTGTGCCAAGAGCATCTATCATGGTAATATCTTCAGCAGTAACAGCATTTCATTTCCCAGAAGCTAGTATATTGCTATTATTACCTATTGATGCCTTTGCTGATATGGGACGTAGTGCAACAAATGTTTATGCGAATGCGGTTATGACTACATTCATAGACAAATGGCATAAAGACTAATCTATTCGTCATCTTTTTGCTATGTAATTTGTCATACTTTAAAAGCACTCCTTTATGTACAATCTGTACATTTCGTCGTGCTTTTTTCAGTATTCATCTTACATAGCAAAAATATTTAGAATAGAGGATGCCCAATGTAGTAAATAATGCTAATTCATACATGAATTAGCTTTTTTGATAAGAAATATTATGATACGGGTTACTTGTAATAAATTTAAAAAATATTGTAATGATATTTCAGAGATCAATTTAAATGACTTTAATGCTTTTATTTTTAGAGCGATATTAAAAAGCTTAGTCCAAACTAATAATATAATACCTATTACCATTAGTTTAATTGTTGTAGTATTTACTTATCTAATAAATAAAGAAGAATATTTCTTTCTCCCTCAGACTAACCTTACAACATATATAACATTTATTTTATTAGAACTCTTCATTGGTATCCTAACCTTATTTTTATGCCCAATATTAATAGTTATTGGGGTTAATTATGTTTTAGGCATCATTCAAAATATTAAAAAACCTCATGGTAAGTTATTATTTTCAGCAAAAGCGGTTATTCTTTTACTTGCTTACGCTTTATTCTTAAAAATTTTAATCAATGCATCTTTTAAACTAAGTGAACAAATTCTAATAATGACCATATGGGCATTTTTATACTTCTTATTAGTAAACATGTATCTTTCATATAAAGAACATAATCACCCATTTAAATTTTCGGCAACGCGAGTGATTTTTGTAGTAATCTTTACTATAACAATGGTAAAACCTCTTGATATTATAATAACAAGAACATCTAAAACTATCAACTACTTACAAGTAAACAGCTTAATTAGCATGCCAACTCAAACTTGTCGCCTATTGGCAAAATCCAAAAATAAATACATAGCACCAGAAAATAACATATTAAATAATACGGATTATTTTGAATCAACTCCAGAAGGATGCAATTTTTATGGTGGAGTTGTTAGAGTTGGATTTTCAAGCGACTATGCCGTAACTATTAGAAAAAATATACTACCAGTTAATATAAATAACAAACAGAGTAACATTTACGACCGTGTAAACTGTTATTCAAGTACGTGCTTTATTGAAACAAATATTACTATAGATGTTAATCATGATGCTTATCAAAAATTATTTGATGAAAAACATCATGGTCAAGAACTTTAATCACATATTAGCAAAAAATGGTATTAGTATCGGCACTAATATACTTAATATCATACCACTAGAAATAGCTACTATTATAGTTCTAGTATCTAAGTTTTGTTTGATTATTGGTAAAGAAAAATCTAGGGATGTAGCACCACAATACCCTATCATACTTAATGGAAAAATGCGTCCTATAGATGGCAATAAAATAATAGCAACAACTTCACGAGTAAAGTCTATAAAAAATACCGCAGCACCATAGTTCTCATTAATTAGACTACCAGTTAATATACTAGATAGTGTATACCACCCAAATCCACTACTCATTGCAAGGCTAGTAGAAATTGGTATACCTAAACAAACACCTGCTAATATACCAGCTAATAATGAGCTAAATACAACTACAAACGCTATACCAAGACCAAGCTTGTTAAAAAACACTTGTCTTAATGGAATATTATTTGATCTTAACTGATAACCAACAATAAAAAGTAAAAAAACTAAAAGAACATTAATAATTATTTCAAACAATTCAATCTTATAATTTAAAATACTTCCAAGTACTGCTCCACTAGCTATCATTAAAATATATTTAGAACTAGATAAAATTAATTCAATAAAATTTGCTGATACTTTATTATGACTATCATCTCTTAAATTTTGGTTTTGCGTTTTAAATATTAAACTAATTGCCATAAAATTGGCAATAAAAATAAATACTCCAAATACTACAACAATTTTAGCTATGAGAACTAATTCAGATAATAAATCACGAGCCTCAATGCCAAACTCATAACCCATAACAAATAGAATTAAGGCAACCAATACTAATAATACCTTATTGATCGCCTTATCATCAACTAATTTCACCTTGATTTGGTAACCTAATGTTAATGCACCAAGCAAAATAAATAACAAGACCATAAATTATTTAGACTCTGTATCTAAAACACCAACGGTTACAGAGCTAGACTCCATATATGATTGTAATTGAGACAATGGAATTTCTATATTTACCGCAGGTGGATTATCACGTACAATAATTGTATTAACTGCATTTTTTATCTTATACTGTACAGTATAATACTGTAATACTTCACTCTCTTTAGATGTTTCATGACATACAACATGAGATGTTTCTTTAGTTAAATATTTCGGATGTTTAGAGCTATCAAACATGCCATTCCAAAAAGTACGATTTGGATTTTTTACTTGCTCATGAGATGTTATATTGTGACAATCTTTGCTTTCTATTTGAATAGCTTTATAATTTGGCTCAACTGATACCACGGTTGCCAATAAATCATCATGTGAATTAGCTTTATAAATAAGACCACCCACAATTACTAATAGTCCTATTAATCCAATTAATATTTTTTTATTAGTAAAAAATTTTTTTTGTTCATTGTATTCTTGCCCGTAATTACTATTTCGTTCCTCATAATTATTATGATTTCTATTATGTGGTTTTTTACCTTTTTTATATTGTTCTGCCATATTTATACTTCCCAAAAAATTTAAACTTTATCTTCTATATTTATGATTTCTACGCGAGTCATTACTACGATCATCATAATCGTCATAGTCATCGTCGTTACGATAACGCCTATTGTGATTATTACTACTTCTATTATTCATTAACAATAGACCACCAATAGCACCAAAAATTAAAACCCCTACTATAATTAGCCAATATCCAACTGAACTATTACCATTATTTATAACAGTCGTATCAGTTGTGTTATTAGTAATATCTTGTGGTTGAACACTAGAGTTTGAATTACTTGATGGTGAATAACCCCCATTACCATAAGTAGCAGCTGGTTTAGTTTCTGAATGAGAATTAAATATCCAGTTATATAATGCAGAGCCAGCAATTCCACCGATTAATCCGTATGCCAAACCAGTCCACATACCGCCATTACTATAGCCTTCATTATAACCAGAATTCCAACCATTACTCACACCTACAGGGCCTGTGTTCCAACCCTGATATTGGTTATTATTTCGAGTTATATTAATAGTATCATTATTAAATCTGTTTCCATCATGATTTGCATTAAAATTATTATCATGGCGATAATTTACATTATCTACGTTTTCATGTTTAATATTATGTTCTACGCTTCTACGTCCATCACCAGAGTTTTCATGAAAACTTCTATGAGAGTCAAAATCATTAGCAAATGCCACATTAAATACACCTGTAGTTAAACAAGCTACAGCCACATATTTCTTAAAATTACACTTCAAAATATTCCCCAATATTTACACTTAATAAAAAAAACCATATTTTATCATATCAAAATATTATCTAGTATAATGGGTAAATATACATTTGATACCTTTATCGCTAATTACCTCTGAGAACTCTTGGATATTCCAACTAGATAAATCTACCTCAGGAAAAAATACAGTTGGATTATCAACTGGATAATCAATAATCGTAATATGCATTGAATTTACCAACGGTAATGCCTGCTTAAATATCTCTCCACCGCCAATAATATTTACCTCACACGAGTCAAATGTAGCATTCAATGCATCTTCTAAACTATGAAATACTTCTATACCATCATGTTTATAGTCATTACGACTAATTACGATATTACGTCTTCCTGGTAACACCCTACCTATTGATTCAAAAGTTTTACGCCCCATAATGATGGGATTACCTAATGTAACTTTCTTAAAGTAAGCTAAATCTTCTGGAATATGCCATGGAAGCTGATTATCAACTCCAATTACTCGTTCATTATTCATAGCAACAACTATCGATAATTTTTTCATATTCCGCTTCCAAATTATAATAAATCTGTATAATTATAAGTATTATTAACTACTAAACCGCAACAGGTGCTTTAATTGCGGGGTCGCATTCATAAGCAACTAATTCAAAATCCTCATATTTAAAAGAGAAAATATCATTAACTTTAGTATTAATTGCCATAGTAGGTAATTTTTTGGGTGTACGAGTCAATTGCAAATTTACTTGCTCTAAATGATTAGAATAAATATGTGCATCGCCCAATGTATGGACAAAATCACCCAAACCTAAGCCACAAACCTTCGCTATCATCATAGTTAATAAAGCATAGGACGCTATATTAAATGGAACTCCAAGGAATACATCACCAGAACGCTGGTAAAGCTGACAAGATAGTTTCCCATCATTTACATAGAATTGAAATAATGTATGGCACGGCATAAGCGCCATTTGCTCTAACTCAGCAACATTCCAACCCGATATAATTAAACGACGAGAATCAGGATTAGTTTTAATCTCATTAATCAACCAAGAGATTTGATCATAAGTTTTATTATTCTGTCCTTGCCAGCTACGCCATTGTTTACCATATACAGGACCTAAATCACCATTTTTATCAGCCCATTCATCCCAAATTGATACATTATTATCTTTTAAATATTTGATATTAGTATCACCTTGCAAAAACCATAATAATTCATGAACAATTGATTTTAAGTGAACTTTTTTAGTTGTTACTAAAGGAAACCCCTCATTTAAATCAAAGCGCATTTGATAACCAAATACAGAGATTGTTCCTGTACCTGTACGATCTTCTTTTTTAGTACCATTGGCTAAAATGTGCTTTAATAAATCATGATATTGTTGCATTATTTTCCTTTTCGCTTGTTCTTTCTATACGTTTAGCTAGCATATGTATCTACATAGCTCCAGCCAAAATTTATCAAATACTCATTACAAATTTTTTATTATTGCAATAATTTTTTCAGTTGTTGGCAATAATGGACCAACTGTGATTTCATTATTTATACTTTGCCATGATAATGTTTGATTTTCTTTTGCCCTCAAAACACCGCTCCACTTACTAACTAAAACTAAATCAAGGCAGACAAATGCGTGCTCATAATCTTGTTCTATACTGGATACATATTTACATGAATCATGACCTATATTTATTGATAACTCTTCATATAATTCGCGAATTACCGCATCTACATTGCTTTCACCTAGCTCAATCTTTCCACCAGGAAACTCCCAATAACCAGACATATCTTTGCCATCTGGGCGAGAGTTTAAAAGTATTTTATCTCCATCTAATAAAATACCAACTACAACATTTAGTTTCTTTTTCATTCTGCGCTTTCAGTAAACGCATTACGAGTAAATAATGCCGACAATGGTATAAATGTAGGATGATTTACATCTAAGTGTGTAAATGGTATAAACCCATCAAACCAGAAATCATCATTTGGTATCATTATTAAACGTACATTTTTTGCACCATGCTCTTTCATAGAAGCATATGCCGTATAAGTATTTAGTGGTGGTACAATAAAATCTTTTTCCATCGTGATCAAATCTATGTCGACTTCAGGTTTCCAATTATAAATATCTGCATATTTCAGCTGGGCTAAAAACTCTCTATTTTGCAAAATATCTGGATTAGCTAGCGGTAGTACAGAAACATTATCGCGTGAGTAACCAGCCTCTTTTGCCGCATCTAAAATTGCATTATACTTCTCTAATTCAGAGCGATTATTATTGATTAGCTTACTAATACTACATGTACCACTTTCAACTAAAGAATCATCACAATTAGCAAATTTTTGAGAAAATACAGCACTTTCATTTCCTCCAAGGCTATAAGTTGCATATGAGCTCATAACATCGGCAAATAACCCTGGGCGCGTAGCTTTTAGCATTGCAGCTTGCTGAAAACTATATCCGTATTCGTTTGATTCAATCAGATAATCTAATAACACCTTAGAAATATTATACGCACCTGATACAGGAGCTAATTTAATTAATTTATAACCATTACTATTAAGATATCTTGGATTTTCTTGAAATATTTTGGCAGCCCATAATGCATAAGCTGATCCTTCCGAATATCCACCCATATAAAGCTTAATTTTGTCATCTTTAGTTTTCTCAAAACTTAGCTTTTTAGTAAATGAACTTTCAAATCCCTTTAACATATAAATACCGCTTAAAGCATTAACTTCAGGATATAAAACGTATGGGTGAACACTAGATTCATCGTCACCATAACCAAGATAATCAGGAGCAACTACAGCGTATCCTTTTGAAGCTAAAGTTGCAGAAATAATTTCTGAATAATGTGTCGCATCTTTATTAAAATTAGATGGGATATTTTTTTTATCTAAAACAGTATAATGGTACATAACCACAACACCTTTTAGTGGTTTCTCGCTATCTGGAATAATTACAGCGCCTGATACTTGACGAGGCTTACCATGCATATCTGGCGTTAGATAACTTACTTTATATCCTCTTACATTATATATACCAGATTCAAACAAAGAATCTTCATCATTTAAATTAATTCCGGTATGTTTTTCAATATTGCTTAAGTTTCTATTACAACTAGTAAAAAATAATCCTCGGCAAATTTTACCGCGATAAAACTTAGTCATAACATTTCTAGAGTAATCTTTCTCTCGCTTTTCTTTTATAAAAATACCATAACTTTCACTAAGATTTACCGTAGGATAATTTTTACTTTCAATATAACTTTGCAAATTATCATAGGTAATTTCATCATAAGTATAATTATATGAAATATCTTTAGCATTACTAACTACGGCTATGCAGCATAAAAAAACACCTGCTACTATTTTACTTATTTTAAAACTCACTCTTTACTCCAGATGCGTTTATATTTGTCTAATAATTGTTCATCAGTCTCCACAACATTTGGATCTGGGTCTATACATGCAACGGGACAAACTATCTGGCATTGAGGCTCATCGTAATGCCCTTTGCACTCAGTACATAAATCTGGATTAATTTCATAAATTTCTGGGCCTTGATAAATTGCTTTGTTTGGGCATTCTGGCTCACAAACATCACAATTTATACATTCATCGGTAATAAATAATGACATGTTTATTCTTTCTGAAGTAATGCATACTTAACCATACCAGCTTTTGCTGATTTTAGTATGGTAAATCCCGCATACTCAATATCTTCGCTATTTTCTATATAAATTAAACTATTTTCAGTCGTGATTTTATCAAGTAATGGGATTAATTGCTCATATAAAGAACTGTTATATGGCGGATCCACAAATATTACGTCATATATGGCAGTATGACTTTTTAAAAAACTCACGGCATCTTGGTTTATTAACTCACAATTATCAGCTTTTAATTTATTTTTATTTTGCAACAATTGCTTATAAATTTTATTATCTTTTTCTATCATTACAACTTGTTTAGCATTTCTCGATACAGACTCAAAACCTAATGAGCCGCTACCTGCAAATAAATCTAAACATGTCATACCTGTTAAATCTTGACCCAACCAATTAAATAGTGTCTCTTTAACTCTATCCAATGTTGGGCGTAAGCCATCTAACTCTAAAACAGGTAACTGCAATGAACGATGTTTGCCACCTATAATCCTAATTTTACCCACTATAAATCTTCTTTTTGATATAAATCTAAGGTTTAATTTTAGCATAAAATACTTCAATAATTACTCATACCATATAAGATCATATTAATTACTGAAGTAGATAAAATACATTGGAATCATCATGTACCTCAAATGTATAATTTTCAGAAAAGTATAACACTTGGTAAAAGCATCCTTTCTGAAAATCTCATAAAAAATATATAGTACTAAATACTAAAGCCCTACTAACAACGCCTCATTTTTATCATTAGTCGATAATACTTAATCAGATAGTAGATGACATATTTAGCGATAGTAATGGAATTAAAATAAAAACATATACAGCTATAGTTAAAGAAAATCTTGCTGTAACAATGGATAATCAACAAATCATATCAAAATCAGCTACACATTAATTTTATTTTATTAAAAACTTGTAGCTCTAACTCTCGCCAAGTATATGATATATGTTAAAATCGCACATATATATGTAAATATATAAAAATATAGCAATTAAGTTATTCAAAGAAAGGAATATACTATGCTAAACTTTAAAAAAACTAGTACATTAACAAGTGTCCCATTAATGGCATTATTAGCCTCTTGTGGTGCTGGGAGTAATGATACTACTAATGGTTATGTATATTTAGTGCTTGACAGCAATGTAGTTCAACAATGCCAAGTAGTAAATAATGCTGTAAATGCGGCAAATTGTAAAAGTATGACAGGTTCATTTAATTCACCTACTGCTATTGCATTTGATGCTTCAAAAACTTACGCATACGTAGCTAATAGTGGTAATAGTACTTTGTCAATGTGTACTTTAAATAATGATAAGTCATTTAATCAATGTGGAGTATTGACACTAAGTTCAGCAGCTTTAAATGCTCCGACCTCCTTGGCTATTACCAGTAACAAAATATATATTGCTAATAACAATAGCACCGTAACACTATGCGATATAAATAACAATGGGACACTATCTAGTTGCAGTAACACTCCAGTTAACCACACACTAAAATCAATAACTGTAAAAGATAATAATTCTTTATACGGTTTAACAGATAACCGTAAAATTTATTCATATCAATTACCAAGCATGCTAAATACAGAAGTTAATTACAATGAAAGTGGTATATCAAATCAAATAAGCTTCAATCCAAGCAACAACTTATTATATATAGCAGCTAAAAACAATCCTCTGCTTGGCGGTGGAATATACGGTTGTAGCACTAGCTCAAATCCTGCAACATGTATGACAGCATTTAGTACGCTACAAGCAATATTACCTATTCCACTTGTAGCACCAATTTATACAATAACAACAAATAATACACAAGCATATTTTATTGATTACGCACTAAATAATCCAACGCAAATTGATTCTTATGCGACATTAATTAACTCGTGTAGTGTTGATGGAAATGGTGCGGTTACAAACTGTAGTGCATCAGTATTATCTACTAATAAGCCTAGTGACAATGCAAAAATTGCACTTACGTATCTACCTATTTAAAACAATGCTTTAAATCCATGCCTAAATTAAATGGCATGGATTTAATTTAGTATTCTAATACCCTATTACTAAATTTACATCTGCACTAATAGTATCTAATCCAGCATCAATGCTAGTATTTGGTGCAGCATCAGCATTAGCTCTCATGAATGACACTTTTGGTTGAAAAGTACTTGGAGTTGTGCTATTTACGGTAATTTGTTTTATATCTACAGCTTTTAAACCTATCGCATTTAATGAGGCATCAGCTTGAGATTTAGCATTTATAGTTGCCTGTGCAATAGCTTCCAATTTTGCTTTATTACGCTCTTCATCAGAAGCAATTAATTGTGGTGCTACAACATTATTAACACCAGCCTCTACTGCTTTATCAATAATATTTCCAGAATCTATAATTTTAGCTTTTACTTCAATTGCATAATTTGCTGTATACCCAGTTATCTTTGGAGTGCTATCTTTATATGACATTACAGGGCTAATACTAATACTACTAGTTTGTAAGCTAATATAATTTTGAGCTTTTAAGGTTTTTAATAATTTATCTGAAATAGATCTAACGTCTTGTTGAGCTGTTTTAGCATTGTTACTCGTCTTACTAATTGTAAAATTCATAATAGCAAGAGACTGTGGAATAGTCACATCTGCATGACCTGTAGCAGATATAGTTTTTAACGGTAAGCTATTATCCAATGCATATACACTACTTTGTGCTAACAATAATAGCCCAATTGACATTTTTATAGTATTTTTTAATCGCATTACACTATCTCCCTTAAGATATTAAACATATAACCTTGTTAACTTTTATAAGTCTTCTTTTTTTACAAACATAAATGAAACTATAGTTAAAATACCAAACACAATAGTTGAAATTAAAATATTAGTGCTCGGTTGATATGGGATAACGCCAACAAACCATGATCCAATTGACCCAGATATATATTGCATACAACTAAATAATCCTACAGCATAGGAGCTTTTCTCATGAAATTTTTGTAGAACTCCTACTTGTATTGGTGGATTTATAAATGCGGTTGCCATACGGGTCAACCAACCAGATAATGTAATCATTGTAATAAATATAACAATACTACTTTTTATCAAGAAGCATAATAATGTAATAATCACTGCAACAATGGCAATAATTATTCCAACACTTACTAATGAATAAGGAGCAACACGCTGCTTACTATAATATGTCAAAACTTTGTTGCCAATTAAATAACCAAAAGCAATAAATGTAAATAAATATGAATAATATGTACTTGGAACATGATATTCATTTATAAACATATAACTCGACATAGATACAAAAGCATAGAATGAAGCAAAAGTGCCGCCAACAACTAATACATAGCGAATAAATAACCCATTAGTCAAAATACTCCAATAATTATTAGCCGCTTGTTTTAATCGGAAATTGTTCCGTAATTCTTCTGTATGTAAATTGCTCTCTTTAACTAAGATACAGTAAGCAATAAATAACCCTGCGATAATTATACCAATTACTCTAAAACACCATCTCCAACCAAAATGAGCTTCAATAAAAGCTCCAATCACGGGAGCCAACGCAGGTGACAAAACAAGCCCCAATAAAAAAAGAGCCGTTACCTCAAGAATTTCATCTTTCTCATATACTTCTTTAATAATTAGTCTAGAAATAATATAAACTGCTCCACTACCAAATGCTTGAAAAAATCTAAGCAATATAATTAAATTTAGATTAGTTGCCTCAGATATAGCAAATGTAGCTGCAATAGATATTATTAAAGAAATAATAGTGACTTTTCTTCTACCAAAGACATCACTTAAAATACCCATCACTAAAAAAGCTAATGCCTGAGCATACACGTATATAGTAATAGTCATATTCATTTTAGCAGGTAATACACCAAATTCTCTTGCCATTTGCGGCAAACCTGGTACAAAAATATCTGTAAGTGCTTGAGTCGCAAAAAGTAATAATAATAAAATTACTATTAGCATTCTCTTATAATTTTTTGTATAATCCATATTCTTTATCTTTTTAAGATCCTGATCATTTTATTTTAGAGTAAAATACATCCTACACTATATCATGGATTAGCTGCCATAGCATTTTCATCACCAGCACTTTCTGAGCTACACTTCATCAAACATCATATGTCAAATAATAACAACTTATTTCAAATCAACACCTTAACCAATACAAACTCTTATAGAAGCAATCTATTTAATGGAATTAACTTAGCTACATGATATACATTCCAATATTAATTTCATCTATTCCATTTTCAGCTTGTTGTATACATATTTCACTTGATACAATCTTGCACATACAAAATATTTAACTACCGAATGATTTTTATGATGACAGTCAAATATCAAGCGTGTTAATAAATATTCAATTTAATTTTAAAACTATATTTTAAATAAGAAATAATATGAATCATAAACTTTTAGGACATCCTAGTAGCAGGTTCCAAACATCCCAATCATCTAACAAACAATCTCCTAGAGATCTGGTAGATAATGATTCAAAGAGTCAAAGTGACAGTCCAAACAATGATAATATGGAAGATAGTATTAATAACTCATTCAAAATTGACGAAAGTATGGTAAACAAAAACCTTCCATTAGAATCTGAAGCTACTAATAACCAATCTTTTTTGGGTTATTGTTGTAAAAAATTAATGACATGTATACGCGGTGAAAATTCTAATAAAAAACCTGATATCGAGCCAGAGGAAAATTATAAAAGACAGAAAAGGTCTCTAGATAATTTCACTTTAAACCCTATTCACATGAAACGTCTCATAAGAGCATCTCATGAAAATGCTCATGATTATGGGGTTATTGATATAAATATCGGACAACTAAACTCTAAATCTCATAAATTAAACTACTCAAAAGCAGCACCTATAACTCGCGATTATATATTTGGTATAACAATGGACCCGATAAAACATATGCATATCAAGGAAGAAGATAAGGATGATAATACTAGTAATAATACATTTTCTAATACAAAAATCGAACAACTAAACTCTAAATCTCAAAATTTAACATCTAACTATAATCAGTTAAATTACAATCCTTCTTATGAATCAAAAAACCAATATATTAATGAAACAACTATATTACAGTTAAATGATATAGCTTTGCGCCTAAGTCAAAAAACAAAGACATATTTTGAGAATATTTTAAATTTAAAAATATCGCCAACTCTGAATAAAAAAAATCTTAATACTCCTACATTTGCTTATGGTGACATGGATGGTAGCTTTGGTAGAGTAGTTTTGTCTTCAATATCAGCAGGTATAATTAGTATTGAAGATAAAGAGATTAAAGAATGTTTAGTGAAGCTGTTAGAAGCTGAATGTAATGGATCTAAGGATGTAGCTACATTAGCAGAATTTCAAGCATCAGATGAAAACTATAAAAATATCAACAAAATTATAAACCACTTGGTAAGTCAAAAAAGATTTTCTTCATCTAAAAACAATATTGTATTTTTAGGTGATATAGTATGGGATCGTTTTTCTTGTCATACATTTGCAATGACATTATTACTAGAACATTTACATAAAAATGATGTTGTTTTTATTTTAGGTAGTCACGATAGTTATAATGAAGCAAAAACATTAGGTTTAGAAGAAGTGAGTAAAGAATTTGTACAAGCTGGATGCTTTGCAAAAGATAAAATAAATAGTCGTGACGCTATGAATTTAGAAAAAACTGTATTCAGAAATGCATACTATGATTCAGAAAGTAAGATTTTCTTTATACATGCTGGCATAAAAGAAGAAAATGGTAAATTAATAATTGGAACCTCAAGGAGCATTGATATAGCTAACTATAGCCAATATACACCTGAAGAACTCACCGAAAAAATTAATAGCATCGATTTCAGTACAAATAATCTTGGATTCACAGAATTCAGACCAGAAGATAAACTAATGGAAATAAAATATTTTAAAGATAGAGATATCACTATTGTTCATGGACATTCTTATTCCAACAACACTGAGAATCCATCAGTTATCAATCTAAATTCAAGAGATAAGGGAGGTTTCAAACCTGCTGCCGTAATATTAGCTAATGATTAGAGCTAAAATAGTTGATTATCTGTGATTAGCTTGTAATGATTCATAGAACCTTATAAAAATTAAGATTCTGCTATAGTAATTACAACTATAGCAGAACTATTCTGCCAGTTTGAAATGCATTCTCTTAGATAGCTATTTTGCAATAACATAACTGTAATAGTTGCCCCTTTACTATCGAGATGTAACCAATATATAGAAATATAAAGATAAGACTCAATACAACATCAATAAAAATTATTAATGCTCAATCTTAGCAAAAGATTGCTGAATAAACCCAGCATTATAATTACGACTAAATGGTGGTAATGCATTTAGCATAATACCACCATATTGTTTTAATATAATGCGATTATCGCAAATGGTAATTTGTCCATAATCTTTTTCACTACGTATCAAACGTCCAACAGCCTGTATCAAACGAATACAAGCATCAGGTAAAGATACATCCATAAAAAAATTACCATTTTCGGCTTTTACCCAATATTCACGCACCATATTTTGTGGGTCTTTATGCGTTTCAAAAGGTAATTTAGTAATTACTACGTGCATACAGTATCTAGTGGGTAAGTCTACACCTTCAGCAAATGAATTTAGACCAAAAATAATGCTTGGTTTACCACTGTCAACTATTTCTTTATGCTCTTCAATAAGTTTTTGATTGCT
>JAQUVM010000039.1 GCA_028693355.1 Burkholderiales bacterium | reverse complement strand
CGTTTTAGATAGAGTTATTATAAATGAGAGTACTCAGTTAGAATATAACTCAGAACGAGAAGTTTTTAGGTTGCTTCAAATGCTTCGAGATGAAGCTCACCGTTCTGCAATATCTGCACATAGAAAAAGCGAGATAAATAGAATGAGTATTTCTCGGCTTGATGATATTGATACTTTAGGTGTAAAGAAAAAAAAGGCTTTAATTGCTTTTTTTGGTAGCGTTGAGAATATTGCTAAAGCAAGTATAGATGATTTAATGCAAGTTGAATTAATTGGAAAAGCATTGGCAAATAAAATATTTAATTTTTTTAATGGTTAGGTTGGATACAACTAGTGACAAATAAGCATTTGACTCTTCCAACGTTATTAACTTGGTTTCGGATAGGTTTGGTACCAGTTTTTATTGGAATATACTATATACCAGATTTATTACTTCCAATGTTATATAAAAATATTATTGCAGCTGCTATTTTTGCGCTTGCTGCGGTTACTGATTATCTAGATGGATATTTGGCTAGAAAGTTAAAGCAGGAATCTAATTTTGGAGCTTTTTTAGATCCAGTTGCAGACAAAGCTCTAGTCGCTTCAAGTTTGGTAATGCTAGTATATTTGCAAAGAACTTTTGTATTTGCAGCTATTGTAATAATATTGCGTGAAATTACTATTTCAGCACTTCGTGAATGGATGGCTAAGTTAGGTAATAGCCAAAATATTGCTGTAGCTTATGTTGGTAAGCTAAAAACAGCGTTTCAGATGCTAGCTATTGGGCTTCTTCTGTTTGATTATCATACAAGAATAATTGGTAATTTATGTATGCTGATTGCTGTGGTTTTAACAATTATGTCAATGTTCTATTATTTAGAGCAAGCGAAAAAATATTTTAATAATTGATTTATATATTACTAAAGAGAGTTGTGAATGAGTAAAAACCCTCAAGATTTATTAAAGACGGGTCGTAAGAATTTTTCTATAGAAGAAGATGAAAAAGAAGTTAATGTTATTGGAGATGCACTAGAGCGCGGTAAGAGCCGAAAATCTCGTGGTGTGCGTAAAACTAACAAGGAAGATGTAGGTGAAGTAAAAAGTTTGATGCGCTTAGTTGATATTGGCGCAGAAAATTTAAGTGCGGAAGAACTTCGTAAGCTTGAAGAACAAAAAATTAAATTACACATCTTACTAAGTAAAGGTAAAGAGCGCGGGTATGTTACTAATGTCGAAATAAATGACCATCTGCCTGATCATATTATAGATCCTGAAACAATTGAACAAATTATTTTAATGATTGAAACAATTGGAATTAAAGTTTTTGAATATGAGCCTAGTCAAGAAGAGCTACTTATATCTGGTACATCATCCGCTTCAGTTAATGATGATGATTTTGCAGTTGAAGAAGCTGAGAAAATATTAACTAGCACTGCATCTTCAAATGAGTTTGGTCGCACTACTGATCCTGTTCGTATGTATATGCGTGAAATCGGCACTTATGATCTACTGGATAAAACAGATGAAGCTGAAATAGCTCGTAAATTAGAATCAAGTGTTCAACTAATGATTTCTGCTATTGCAAGATGTCCTACTATTGTTAATCAGATTTCTACTACATATCAAACAGTTATTGACGGCAAAGTTAAGTTGGAAAATGTAGTTGATGAATTAATAAAAGATGATAGTGAGCTTGGTGATTTACAAGAAAGTAGCCTTTCTCCAACTGACGATTTTTCGAGTGATGGTGACGATGATGCAAATTTATCTGGATTAGAACTAGAGAAATTAAGGGCTGAGGTCGCTGAATTTTTTGAAGCTTATAATAAACTTGTAGTTAAGCAAAATAAAATTATTAAAGATTATGGCGTTGATTCTGATAAATATACGGATATAGCAACTCAATTAGTGGAACAACTTGGTAAGATCCGTTTTACTAATAAGCAAATTGAAGCTTTTTGTAATACTTTACGAGAAGGTCATAAAGAGATCAAAGTCCACGAAAATGAGATATTTAGAATTGCCTGTGATGTAATCAAAATACCAGATGATAAATTTCGTAAAGAATTTATAGGTAATGAAACTTCTTGGGTACAAAACCATATCCCAGTCAAAAAATATGCAGATTTATTTGAAAGCATGAAATTTGATTTGGCAGAACATCAAGAAAAAATAAAGATAGTTGAAGCTAATTTATTTATATCAGTTTCAACTATTAAAGTATTGCATAAACAGCTAATGAAGGCTGAAAAAGAGCAAAAGAAAGCTCGTACTGATATGGTAGAATCAAATTTACGTTTGGTAATTTCTATTGCAAAAAAATATACAAACCGTGGATTACATTTTCTGGATTTGATCCAAGAAGGTAATATTGGTTTGATAAAAGCAATTGATAAATTTCAATATCGTAAAGGGTTTAAGTTTTCTACATATGCAACTTGGTGGATTCGCCAAGCAATTACTCGTGCTATTGCGGATCAAGGTCGTACAATTCGTATTCCAGTTCACATGATTGAGACTATCAATAAAATGAGCAAGGAGCATCGTAGGTTACTTCAAGAGAAGTCTGGTGAGCCATTGACTAAAGAGTTAGCTGATCGTATGGATATTAGTGAAGATAAAGTACGGAAAATTTATCAGGTAGCATATGATTCAATTTCTATGGATGCACCAATTGGTGATGAAGATGATGCTAGTTATGGTGATTTTATTGAAGATAAATCAACTATAATTCCATCTGATCATGGTGTAGATTATAGTTTAAAACAAACTATTCGAGAAGCATTAGAGACATTATCTCCACGCGAAGCTAAAGTCTTATGTATGCGTTTTGGTATTGATACACTAACAGACCATACGCTTGAAGAAGTTGGGCGCCAGTTTGATGTTACTCGTGAGCGTATTCGCCAAATTGAAGCAAAAGCAATTAGAAAGTTGCGCCAGCCAAATCGCTCAGAAAAATTGAAAAGCTTTTTAGATAGCTTTAACGAATTAGAAACATTAAATGCAGATGCAATTAGTGAAGAATTTGAAGACTTAATGGATGAATAAACTTTAAAAAGGACTTATATATGAAAAAATTATTATTAACTTTATTAGCTGGAGCTTCTTGTATTGCTGTTGCTTCACCTGCTAGTTTTCCAATTCAATGTAATAATTCTGTAACAATTACAGCTACATCTACATTAGGAGATGTACAACAATGTCTAATTAAAAAACAAAAAACTTCAAAAGGTTTATATGAAGTAAAGTTTGAAGATAATAATAATCATACATATACTTGTAAGTTTGCAACAAGCTATCCAGATGCGCAAATTAATAGTTGTGAAGACTAAATAAATGTAGCTGAGTAATGTTGTTACTCAGCTTTTTCTTTTTCTGCACATAAGGATATTATATATGAGAACTATCTTTGCTTGGATAATGGATATGTTTGGTAATCCACATAAAAAAGCTTTATGGATATTTGACCATTGGATCTTTGCTATAATTGGTTTAATTTTAATGATAATTGTTTTATAGTAGGGAAATTATGCGTTATTTTTTATGGGTATATGTTGCTAATATACTTAATCGTTTTAGATGGATGGGTATTTGTCTTGCTAGAGCCAGCTTACCTGTCTTATTTTTGTTATACCTAGCTTTAGCTTTTCCAAATGTTCCTGTTTATGCACAACAAGTTCATCATTATATAAATATGACATGGTTAGTTTATGGCTTATCATTATTAGTTATCTTTGTTCCTAGTGAAAAATTCATTTTAAATGTATTAATGTTGTATCGTAGAGATGTTTTCTTGCGAGAAAGCTTTATTGCAAAGGTTGCAAAGTTAATTAAATATTTTATTATGCAAGACTTGCTAGGTAAGAACTATAGTGAAGGCATTTACCGTAAATTAGTAAATAATAAAAGAATAAAGTGGCTTTGTATAATAGTATATATATATGATACGTACAGAGGTTTTGCTAAAGCTTTACGTGATGTTTGGTTATTACTTACTGTATATTTTGGCTTTGTATGTGCTACATGGCTGTACGTAGAATTTACTGGTGTTACATTATATTATTATCATGTGATTGAAACTAGTATTGATTGGATTTATGCTATTGTCGGGTTTTTAATTTTAAAAATATTATTCGTACCTAGTTTTAGTGCAATTAAAAAGATGGTAGGGCAGGTAATTATCCATGTGTTAAAACATAAATTTGGTATTAGTAATTTAGAGATTAAGTTAGATGCAAAACTTGCCAAATATGAAAAAGAAGGGGCAGATAATGATTAGATATTTATTTATATTTGTTGCTGCTATGTTTATGGCAATCTTATTTCAATGTTTTGTAGCTGGAAATGCTTTAAATGACAAAATGTTATCCTTAAACTTAAGTGTTTCTGACCTACTAATTATTTTCTTATTATTAAGTAATTTGGTTTTATTAATAATGTTTCTTTGCCGATATCTCGCTAGAGAAGAGTAAATTCTAGATTTATTATATAGCTAGCTTAAATTAAACATGTACAATGTAATGAGCGCAACTACAAAAATATATAGTAAATTAAGTAGTACAGTTTATGCTGAGTTAGCTATTTATTAAAAATAAGACTATATGCTGATGAGTTAAATGATTTAACTCCATCAGCATTTGCTATAAATATTTCGCCATTTTCTCCAACTCCAGAGTGAATACCACTAATAATATGTAATCCATTTTTAGTTAGAGATACTAATTGTTTATAATGTATACAATTATCAAGCCATTCTGATAAAAATTTTCTCGAACCAATTGTTTTATATTCAAGTATTATAGTATTAATTTCAAGTAATACGTCTACAATTAATTGGTTACGTTCAAAGTATTTAATGTTGTCAATACCAATGCCAATAATTACATTATTTTTTTTGTTACGTAAAACATTTTCTACCAAGATACCGCAGATTTTATTGCCACTATAATAAATATCATTTGGCCATTTAATTTGAGTATTTAAGTTATATGTTTTTAGCGCTCGGTTAATAGCAACTGCAATAGCAATAGGAACTAATGATAGATTAATAGTAATAGGTAATTGGTGTACTGTTGTCATGGTAATATCATGAGCTAACCGACTATTCCAAATTTTACCTAATCTTCCTTTTCCTGCACTTTGTAATTCACAGCTAATTATAGATAAACTATTAAATTGCGTAATATGATTTAATACGTAGCTATTAGTTGAATTAACTTCATCTAAAATAATAGGCTTATAGTCTAGATTTTTATCCTTTAGCTTTGATAATAATACTTCTTCGGATAAAAAATTTATTTCTCTAGTGAGGCTATATACGCCATCGTTCCAGATAATTAAATTGTCTTCTATTAAGTTAATTTTGCTAATTATTTCTAATGTTTGTATTGGTGTAATACATAAAGATGTAGCTAAATCAAATAAATTTTTACTTTGGCAATTTAATGTTTGAATAGTTCTAATTATCATTTTAGTCTTATTTGATTAACTAATTTAGTCGTAGAGGTCTGAAATAAAAATGGTATAGAATGAACTTTACCACCATTAGCGATAACTTCTGGACTACCCACAATTTTATCTGTAGTCCAATCACCACCTTTTACTAAAATATCTGGCATTATTTGCAGTATTAGATCTAATGGCGTATCATTATCAAAATATGTGACATAGTCAACAGATTCTAGTGATGCTATAACCGCCAGACGATTTTCTAGGGAGTTTATTGGTCTGTCATCGCCTTTACCTTGTCTTCTTACTGATTCATCAGTATTTAATGCCACAATCATAGATTTACCTAACTCTCTAGCCTGTGCTAGATAGGTTACATGACCACGATGTATAATATCAAAGCATCCATTAGTAAATACAAGTGGTTTATTTTGTTTTATAAAACTTAATTTTTTTGCAATATCTTGTGGTGAAATAATTTTATTTTCAAAGCTTGGTGATGGATATTTTTTAATATTTGGTTTAGTGGTTGGAGTAAGTTTATCTTTTATTGACTCATCAATATATTCAAGGGCCCATGGATAATTTTGCAAGGCTTTTTCAGCCAATGCAATATCTGAGCGCAGTCTATTGCTGGCATAACGAATAGTTTGTCCAGAATGATCCAGTAATTCCATAACAAAATCTTTATTATCTTTTAAATCATCGCTTGCATATTCAAAAGCCCAACGAAAATTTGCCACAGCTAAGAGAACTAATTCCTTATCTTTTTTAAAATCATTATCAACATATTCTAGTGCTCTGCCAGCTTTACTAAGTATTTCACGGACAAACTCTCGATTAGATCTTAGACCTTCCTTAGCAAAAGATAATACATATGGAGTTTCTAATACAAAAGGTTTTATGAAATCTTTATCTGCTAATAAACTAGGATGGGCAAATTGTATTGCACTAGTACGTTTTTTGTAAGCATTTGTAACTATAGTTCTGTTATTACGTAATCCAATGCTTGCATATATTAATGAATATGGTTCAAAATTGATAGCAGCCATTACAATTTCTTTGTCATTTTTAAATTCTTCACAGGCAAAGTATAATGTATTTGCTTCTTGTTGTACCATTTTTAGAATGAACTCACGATTTTGTTTTAGGCTTTGTCCTACATAGCTCCAAGCATTCTGATCTTGCAGAATTGCGGCTTCAACAATATTAATATTATTTTGTAATTCATCACTAGCATAATAAAGCGCAATACCTCGTTTTTTTACAGCATCTAATACAATATCGTAATTATTTTTTTCTTCATCACTCATAAATCGTAATGGAATATTTTGCTCATTATTTTGTAATTTATTTTCTTCGATCATGTAAATATCCTCGGTTAGTGAATATATTCTAATCTAAATGTTTGAAATATAAGAATATATTTAAAATAAAGTATTCTGCTTCATTGGTGCAAAACTCATACGATGAATTCCATTTATGGCACCAAATTTATTAATAGCAGTTAAGTGTTCTTTTGTACCATAACCTTTATGTTTTGCAAATCCATAATTAGGGTATTGTTTGTCTATTTCTAAAAGTTGTCGATCTCTAGTAACTTTAGCTAAAATTGATGCAGCTGATATTTCTTCTATTATAGCATCTCCACCTATAATAGCTTCAGAATTATATGATTTTAGTTGTGGTGGGATTTTATTTCCATCTATGAGTATTTTATCAAAATTATCAAGTTTAGAAATTGCTCTACTCATCGCTAGAAAAGTTGCTTGTAAAATATTTATTTTATCAATTTCATTTGGAGTTGCCTCAGCAATAGAGTAATCTAAGGCTTTATTTATTATTTCATGAAATAAAAATTCACGCTTTTTCTCACTCAGTTTTTTAGAGTCATTAAGGCCTATTATGCCATGATTTTTTGGTAGTATAACTGCTGCAGCTACTACATTTCCAGCCAATGGTCCACGTCCTGCTTCATCTACTCCACAAATAATCATTTGTTGTTGATTAAATCTAAAATAGCTTTTGCACCAGCAATACTTGCATTTTGCTGGAGACTAAGATGTAATTTATAAAATTCGCCAATCATTTGTTGTTGTTTTGTTTTATCATGATATAAATTAATCATGTATTCGCTCATGCTTTCAGAATTTGCATCTTCTTGCAAAAACTCTTTGACAATTTCTTTATTAGCAATAATATTTGGTTGCCCAACATATTTTATTGTTATTTTTTTACGAACCATCCACTCTGTAAATTTATTTATTTTATAACAAATAAGCATTGGTTTTTTACACAAAGCAGCTTCTAGGCTAACTGTACCACTTTTTGCAATAGCAAAGTCACATGCTTTTAGTGCATCGCGAGTTTTATTTAGTAATAATCGATATTGAAATGTAACATTATGAGTTTCAAAAAAAGTCTGCATCAATTCCAAGGTAGTCTTGTTAGCAAAAGGAAAAACAAATAATGCATTTGGAACATTTTGGTTAATTTTTTCGCATGTATCACTTAAAATTTGCGCTAGGCTATTTACTTCTCTTATGCGACTACCACTTAATACTGTATATATAGTTTTGTCATGTGGAAGCTCCAAAGTTGTTCTATACTGGTGAGTATTAATATCTAATTCAATATCATTGGCCATAGGATGACCAACAAATTTTGCGGCAATGTTTTCTTTATGATAAATTGCCTCTTCAAAAGGAAAAATACATAACATTAAATCAGTAGATTTTTTAATGTTGTGAATTCTTTCATAACGCCACGCCCAAATGGTAGGGCTAATATAATGCGCCGTTTTTATTCCACTTTGCTTCAACTTATTTTCTATGTAGAATGTGAAATCAGGAGCGTCAACTCCTATAAAAATATCAGGTTTATAAGCTAATAACTCTTTTAATATCTGATATCTTAGTTTTAGTAATTTAGGTAGAGATTTAACAACCTCTATATATCCCATGACTGACAATGTTTCCATTTCATGCCAGCTTTGAAATCCACCTGCTTTCATCATAGAACCACCAATGCCAACAAATTCTATTTGTCCTTGGTATTCTTCTTTTAGAGCAGATATTAAAGAAGAGGCCAACATATCACCTGATGCCTCTCCTGCAATCATAGCTATTTTTAACATTTAGCGTATTATTCCGCGTTGTGAATGTTGAAAGAATTCAACAAATGCTTTTAGTTCATCATGCTCAGTTGCCATTTCTTCAATGGTAGATTTTGCTTCAGCATAAGATAATCCATTACGATATAAAGTTTTATATGCATGTTTAATATTGTCAATTTGAGATGAAGTAAACCCACGGCGACGTAGACCTTCAGCATTAATACCTTTTGGCTCAGCTCGGTTACCTGTAGCGCCAGATGAAGACATTATATATGGTGGAACATCTTGCGAAACTGCTGTTTGACCACCAACCATAGTATGTTCACCAATAATACAAAACTGGTGAACTGGTGATAACCCACCAACTATTGCCCAATCTTTAATTGTGACATGTCCTGCTAATGTTACACCATTTGCTAAAATTATATTATTACCAATAATACAATCATGTGCAATGTGTACATATGCCATTATCCAGTTATTATCTCCAATAACAGTTTGATTATTACCTTGAACAGTGCCTGTATTTAGTGTGCAATATTCTCGGATTGTATTATTTTTACCAATTATTAATTTAGTATCTTCACCATTATATTTTTTATCTTGTGGTGATTCTCCTATTGATGCAAAGTGGTAAATTTTTGAACCATCATCAATTGTAGTATTTCCAGTAATATTTACGTGATTACCAACCCAACAATTTTTTCCTAAAACTACCTTAGGTCCAATTACAGAATATGCACCAATTTCAGATCCCTCGCCAATAACGGCATTTTTGTCAATAATTGCTGTTGGATGAATTTTATTCGTCATTTGACACCTCTTTTTTTGCTATCATAATTTCTGCCTCTGCGGCAATTTGCCCATCAACTTTAGCAACTGCTATAAATTTACCTATTCCTCTTAGGAATTTTACTAGTGATATTTCTATTACCAGTTGGTCACCTGGAATTACTTGGCGTTTGAAACGTGCTTTATCGATTGATGCAAAGAAATATAATTCATTTGGTTTTCTTTGACCAATACTTGCAATTGTTAGTATACCCGCAGCTTGTGCCATTGCTTCTACAATTAATACTCCAGGCATAACTGGAAACTCTGCAAAGTGACCCACAAAAAATGGTTCATTAATTGTAACATTTTTTACCGCAGTTACTTTTTCATGTGGAACACAAGAAGTAATTTTATCTATCAATAAAAAAGGATATCTATGCGGTAATAGTTTTATTATGTCGTGTATATTTAATGATTCACAATTTATTATATTATCAGTCATTTATTTTACCTTCTAATTCATTTAATTTATTTTGTATATCTTTAATTTTAGTAGCTGTTTTGTCTAAGTTACGTATGTGAATAAATGTTTTTGCCCATTCTTTATAGTCCATTGCAACCATTCCACTAGAGTATAGACCTGGCTTAGTTATATTTTTACCAACATTACTGCCGCCACCAATTACTGTATGATCACAAATTTCAATATGATCCGCAATACCAACATTACCTGCAATCATGCAATACTTGCCTATTTTTGTAGTGCCTGCAATTCCAGCTGTTGCTGCGATACCTGTATGAGCACCTATTTTTACATTATGTGCGATTTGCACAAGATTATCAATTCTGGCACCATCTTCAATGATTGTTGCTTCAAAAGTTCCACAATCAATGGTTGTATTAGAGCCAATTTCAACATTATTGCCAATAATAACGCCACCTATTTGCGGAATTCTATGATATTGTAATTTTGAATCTTTAGCATTACCAAACCCATCAGAGCCGATTACTGAGCCACTGTGTAAAACACAGTTGTCACCAATAGTTACATTATCATATATAGTAGTATTTGGATAAATAATAATGTTATCACCAATAGTTACATTATCACCAATAACTACATTTGGGAATATTTGGCTATTTTTACTAATTTTTACATTTGCACCAATAACTACATTATGAGAGATTGCAGCGCCTTCGCCTACTGAACTACTCTCATCTATATAAGCTGATTTAGCTATTCCAGACATTAATTTGCGGCGTGGATTAAATAAATTACTAACTTGACTAAAATAAAAATAAGGGTTATCCGTAATAATTTTTGGTATGTTGATATCAATACCATCTTCTTCTTTTATGATAATAGCGCTAGCTGTACACTCGTTTAATGCTTTTTTAAATTTGCTATCTGACAAGAATGTAATATGACCATCCTTAGCTAAATTTGTTGGCGCTATTTTAGATACGGTAATATCATTTCCTACTAACGTGCCGCCAAATTTTGCTACTAGTTCAGAAAGTTTGAATTGCATCTTTATTCCTTTTGAGTATGAACTCATTCTAAAATTTTATAAATCCAGATATTTTTCTATGCCAATTATACTAGAACATTGTTCCTAAAGTAAACTGGAATGGCTGTAATGTATCATTTGGTTGAGAGAACATAGGGAATGCATAACTTATTTGGATTGGCCCTAATGGAGAAACCCATAGCATACCCACACCATAACTTGCTCTAAACATTTGTTGTGCAGTTAAGTCAAACGAATTACCACCCCATAAGCTACCCATGTCATAGAATAAACTCATACGAACAGATTTATTATCTTTAACGCCAGGTAATGGGAATAATATATTATTACTTAAGAATGCCCATTTTGTACCACCAACAGATGCTCCATCAGTATCTTTAGGTCCTAATGATCCAAGGTAGAAACCTCTAATTGAGCCTGGTCCACCCTCAAAGAAGCTTTGATAGAATGGAACTATCTGATTTGATCCATATGAGTTAATAAATGCTAATTCGCCATTGGCTTTCCAAGTGAAATCGTCACTTAGAGGGAAATACCAAGCATCAACAGAATCGAATTTATAGTATTGAGCGCCAACTCCAGGAGCTGTGGCAGTCAATGTCTGTGAATAGTTGGCACCTCTGGTTGGCCATAATGCACTATCTGTAGTATTTCTTGCCCAACTAGCAGTTAATGGAACTGCATTTACTGAACTTCCATATTGGTTTATAAATTGTACAAAACGTAGTGGTGCTGTATTGCTTTGAATAGAAACTTGATTATTTTCAAAACCTAAACTTAAGTTAATCCTATCAAAATCTGACACCGGTATTGAGGTTCTTACTCGAGCACCAATTGTTTCAGTTGAGTATGGACTAATACCCACATTATTTGGAGTGTAAGATGTATCATAAATGTCATAACCTAAGCTTGTACCATTGACAGCATAATATGGATCAGTAAATGATAATGAAACACTGCGACTTAATGCACTTGTTGAAGCATTTAATGAGGCTGATTTACCGGAACCAAATAAATTACTTTGAGTAATACCACCATTTAGAATTATCCCTTGACCCTGCGCATAACCGACACCAAAGTTTACACTACCAGTATTTGTCTCTGTTACTTTTACATTCATATCTACTTGATCGTTTACACCTGGTACAGGGGTAGTTGTTACATCCGTTGCTTTGAAATAGCCTAAAACATCTAAACGATCTTTTGAGCGTTTTATAGCTTCGGCATTATAGAGTGCTGCTTCTTGTTGGCGTAATTCTCGTCTAATTACGACATCTCTTGTTTTATCATTACCGCTGACATTTATATTACGAATATATATTTTTTTACCTGGATCAACATACAGGGTATATGCAACAGTATGGCTTTCTGCATTAACTTCAGGAATTGGCCCAACGTTAGCGAAAGCATATCCGTAGTTACCAAGTTTATTTTTAATTGATTCTATATTTTTATTTAAAGCTTGTTGATCAATTATTGTACCTGGTTTTACTGTAACCAAATTTTCAATTACATCTGCTGGTACATCTTTATAGTCACCTGCAAATTTTATACTCTTATAGCGATATTGGTCGCCCTCATGTACATTTGCTGTTATATAAATTTGTTGTTTATTTGGCGTTAATTGAACCTGTATTGAATCAAAACGAAAGTCAATATATCCATTATTTAAATAATGTGTACGGATTTTTTCTAAATCACCAGCTAATTTATCGCTAGAGTATTGATTATCTTTATACCACCAGCTCATGAAGTTGCCAGTAGATAAAAACATAAGTGATCTAAGCTCGTTTGAACTATCCACCGTATTACCAATAAAATCAATTCCTTTAATTTTAGCAATAGAGCCTTCAGAAATAGTAATTGCTACATCTACACGACTACGTTCTAATTGAGTTACAACTGGAGTAATTACTACTGAATACATACCTCTATTGTAGTATTCTGTTTTTAACCCCAAAATCGCATTATCTAAGATACTTTGATCAAAAATTAAACCATTACTTAAACCATTTGTTTTTAAAGATTTTAATAGTTCTTCTTTGTCTAGCTCTGAAGAGCCTGTTAAGGATATTTTAGAAATAACAGGGCGTTCATCTACATCAATAATTAATGTATCAGCTTGGCGAGAAACTCTAACGTCTTGAAAGAATCCAGTGCTAAATAAGCGATGGATTATTTCATCTGTTTTTTCGGGGGTAATAGTATCTCCAGCCTTGACCGATAGGTAACTATATACTGTTCCCATTTCAATTCTTTGTAGTCCTTCAATACGAATTTGTTTTATCGTAAAAGTTGAATTACTATCAGCAATTGCTACGTTTATTGCCAAAAACATACTAATGCTAAATAGTTTTAATTTTAATTTCATCTTTAATTAAATATCTTGAGAATGTCGTTATAAATTGCCATCATACTAATAGAAAGCACTATCATCATACCTATACTAAAAATCATTTGTTGAGTTTTAATACCAATTTGTTTACCTATAATAATTTCAATTGTATATATTAAAATATGTCCACCATCTAATACAGGAATAGGTAATAAGTTCATTATGGCAAGGCTTATGCTTATTAATGCCAATAAGTCAATAAATGTTTTTATACCTTGATGTAATGCATATCCAGATGCTTGTGCTATGCTCACCGGTCCACCAACATTATGCCACGATACTTTACCTGAAACAATGTTTTTTATCATGCTAATATTTGCTGATATAGTATTTATACATTGATTTACAGCATAAGTAATTCCTGTTATAGGAGAGTACTTTTGAATGTAGCTATTTTGTTGAATTAGAGAAGCATCAAAGTTAGGCATTATACCAATTTTACCTATTATTTGTCCATTATCGTCAGTGGTCGAGGTTGGTATAGCATTGATGGTTTTATTTTGATTATCTCTTTGTATATCGAATGTTAAGACTCTACTTGGATTATGTTTTATATAGCTTGCTACTTGGAACCATGAATTAATACTTTCATTATTTATGGAGATGATTTTATCTTGAGCTTTGAGTCCAGCCATATCTGCTACAGATTGAGGTTCAATATATGAAATTGATGTTAAATACTTAATAGGATATAAACCAATTTGAGATAAGCTTATATCATCATTATTAGCTTTATATTTTGTTATGTCTAGATCAAAATTTTGTTGTTGATTATTGCTAATTAAAGTGAGATTGATTATATTTTTGTCTCTAGCTTCTTTTTGAAATGTTTTTTCTGCATCTGTCCACGAGTTTATTTTTATACCATCAATTGCAACTATCTGACTTGGAGTAGGAAATTTATCTAAGTTTTTTATTAGCGGAGTTGCATGTTGGGACGCAATTATTGGCTTTAAACCATAAACACCGTACATGCTTAGGGCGTAATATGCAAAAAAAGCAAATAGAATATTAAAAAATGGACCAGCAAATGCAATTAAGATTTTTTGTATGGCGGGTTTATTATTAAATGCTAAATGTTTTAGATCTTCTGGTACCTCTGATTCTCTTTCATCAAGCATTTTTACATAACCACCTAATGGTATTAAACTAATACACCATTCATTATGCTTGCCTTGCCATTTGAAAAGTTTTGGACCAAATCCTACAGAAAATGAACTTACTTTTACCTTGCAAAGTCTTGCAACAATATAGTGCCCAAATTCATGAACAACTACTAATACTCCTATGGTTAATAAGAATCCCACAATTGACATCATATATTTTTCTTTCAATTGTGGACAGGAATGCCTTAAAAATACTTTTTATGTATTATTTGTACATTTTGTTATATTTTCACAAGCATTCCTAGTCCACTATCGAAGCGCTGCGAGTAATGTATAATTTGTTTCTATGCTTGAGCGCTCACCATTTTAGAACTTACGGCTTCATCTTTTGGAAGGGGAAGCGTTTTTTCTAGTGGTATCGGTTTGTGCTCTAATGCAATTTCTAAAACTTGTTCAACATTACTAACAGGGATAACTTCTAATCGTCCCTTAATTTCAGATGGTATATCGTCCAAATCCTTAACATTTTTTTGAGGAATAATTACAGTTTTTATTCCTGCTCTTAATGCTGCTAACATTTTTTCTTTTAAACCACCTATAGGTAAAACTTCTCCATATAGTGTTACTTCACCAGTCATAGCTACACTTGATTTAATTGGAACATGATTTAAGCTAGATGCTATCGCTGTTACCATAGCTATACCTGCAGAAGGTCCATCTTTTGGAGTGGCACCATCAGGCACGTGTATATGAATATCTTTATTTTCATAAAATTTTTCATCTATTCCAAGTGAAGTAGTCTTACTGCGTACTAATGTAACGGCAGCTTGAATTGATTCCTTCATGACGTCTCCGAGCTGACCACTACGGATAATATTACCTTTACCAGGAATTGCAATTACTTCGATAGTTAATATATCACCACCAACTTCGGTCCATGCTAGACCAGTTACACGACCAATGCGATTATCTTTTGCACTAACACCAAAATCATTAGTTCTAATACCTAAAAATTCTTGTAAGTTATCAGTGGTTATTTTTATCTTTTTCTGATCAGTTTTTTTAGTATCAATTAATGTTACAACTTTTCGGCAAAGTTTACCAATTTGGCGATCTAAGTTACGTACGCCAGCTTCTGCTGTATGATAGCGAATTACATCTAATATAGTTTCATCATTAATAGAAATTTCAGATGATTTTAATCCATTATTTTTAATTTGTCTTGGAAGTAAATACTGCTCAGCTATTTTTAATTTTTCTTGCTCAGTATAACCAGATAAGCGAATTATTTCCATACGATCTCGTAATGGACCTGGAATATTCATAGAGTTTGAAGTACATACAAACATTACTTGTGACAAGTCAAATTGAACTTCTAAATAATTATCAGCAAATGATTTATTTTGTTCTGGATCAAGAACTTCTAATAATGCTGCTGCTGGATCACCACGATGATCTGCACCAATTTTATCAATTTCATCAAATAATACTAAAGGATTTTTTACTCCGCTTTTACTAATGTTTTGAATGATTTTACCTGGCATAGCACCAATATATGTCTTACGGTGTCCTCGGATTTCAGCTTCATCATGTAAACCACCTAATGCAATTCGGACATACTTACGATTTGTAGCTCTAGATATTGATTCTCCTAATGATGTTTTACCAACTCCAGGAGGTCCAATGAAACATAGTATAGGAGCTTTATTATTTTCTGCACGCTTTTGTACCGCTAGGTATTCAATAATACGTTCTTTTATTTTTTCTAGTCCATAGTGATCTTTATCAAGAATTTTTTGTGCTTTATCTAAGTCGCTACTTACTTTTGTAGTTTTATGCCAAGGTAAATCAATTAAGGTTTCTAAATAATTACGAACTAATGCACTTTCAGATGACATTTGCGGCATCATTTTTAATTTTTTTAATTCTGATACAGCTTTTTTTTGAGCTTCTTCAGGCATTTTAGCTTTATGAACTTTAGATTCTAATTCTTGAATTTCATTTTGTTCTTCAGCTTCACCTAATTCTTGTTGAATTGCTCTTTGTTGTTCATGTAAATAGTATTCTTTTTGATTTTTTTCTATTTGCTGTTTAACGCGGCCCTGAATTTTCTTTTCAACATTTAGAATTTCAATTTCTCTATTTAACTCTTTAAGTAAATGATTTAAGCGTTTTTTTAAAGAAGACGTTTCTAATAATTCTTGTCGTGTTAATAAATCACTAATAACATGGGTTATGATTACATCAACTAATTGTTCTGTATTTGATATTTTAGATATTATTGATATTACTTCATCAGGGACTTTTTGATTTAGTTTAGCAAATTCATCAAATAATTGGATTGCTTCACGTCTTTGCGCTTCAAGCTCTATTTTCGTAATATCTTGTTTAGTTTTTATATCTTCTATTTCAGTAGCTAATAAACCATTTACTTCAACGATATTTGTTGCGCGAGCACGAATTTTACCTTCGATAAGAACTTTTTTCGTACCATCTGGTAATGGTAAAATTTGTAGTATTTTTGCTAATGTTCCTACTTCATGTAAATTTTCTGCTGTTATTTCTGCATCTGAAGGTGTTTTTTGACTTAGCAACATAACTTGCTTATCTTTTTTATCTGCTGCATCTAGAGCACTAATCGATTTGCTACGTCCAACGAATAAAGGAACTACCATATTAGGAAATATTACTACATCTTTTAGTGGGATTATGGGCACTAAATTATCATGTAGTTCTGTAGTCACTGTTATATCGCTATCATCATTATTATTTTTTGATATCATGAATATGCCTTACTATATTAATTTAATTATAAACGGTATGCACTAATTACAAAATTGTACTCAGATAAATGCTCGAGTAAATTATTTACTTCATTTGAGCTATGTGTTGTAATGGTTAATTTTACAACAACCTGATCTTGTATAGTCGAACGGTCTTGATGGATTTCTTCCATGTTTATTTTACGTTCGGCTAAAATTCCAGAAAGCTTACTAAAAGTTCCAGGTGAATTACTGATTGTAATAATTACACTTGCTAGAAGTTCAATACCTATATCATTTATTATAGTGACTTTAGTTAATTTATCAAGACCTATGCCACGTAATTTATAACATTTCGTACGATGTATTTCTAATTCCCCATTTCGATTGAGTGTTGCACAAATATCTTCATCTGGAAGAGGGTAACAAGAATCATCTTGTACTATAGGAGTTTTACTACATCTAGACAAACTGATTTTGATCGGCTCATTTTTTTCTAGATCTAAGTAAGAATGTACTGCTGCTAATACAGGTATTTCACTTGAGCCAACTTCTTGTAGAAAGTTTTCAACAGTCATGTTACGATAGTTTTTGCTAACAAAACTACTAAGAGATTCTTTATCAATCATTGTGTCATGACCAGCTATTAGAAGGCCTTGATTCAAGCGATTTAGTCCAACATTAACTTCTTCATCAAAGCGAATTTCTTTGAAGTATGACTTGATTTTACTAATGGCTTTACCACTTACTACAAAATTTAGCCATTCAACTTCAGGTTCTCGTTCTGGTGAAGTAAGGATATCAATAATATCGCCATTTTTAAGTTTTCTATATAGGGGCACATATTTTTGATTGACTTTTGCTCTTTGGCAATGATCCCCAATATCGGTATGAATTGCATATGCAAAATCAAGTGGTGTTGCACCTTTAGGTAAATGAATAATTTTACCTTTTGGAGTAAATACATAAATACTTTGTGGAGACAAATCTTTTTTAATATTATCTAAGAAATCAGATGCTGTAAATGTACTAGATTGTATGTCTAAAATATTATTTAACCAACTTGAAGTCTGTTTTTTAGCTGCTTGATAATCATATTCGTGATCATTTTGTTGTTTCAACCAGTGGCTAATAACGCCTTGTTCTGCAACTTCTTCCATTTCTTTAGTGCGGATATGAATTTGAATTGGTGTGCCATTTGGCCCCATCGTTGTAGAATGTAATGATTGGTAACCATTGTTTTTAGGTACAGCAATGTAATCTTTAAATTTACCAGGTATTGGTTGATATAAACTATGGATTACACCAAGCGTTAAGTAACAATCACCAATTGTATTTACAATAATTTTGATTTCAAAAAAATCATAGATACGATTAAATGATTCTTTTGCTCTTACCATTCTACTATAAAGGTTATAGATTGTTCTTTGACGTAGAATTATTTCGCCTTTAATGGCATTTGAATTAAGAGAGCTCTGTATTTTATGTAAAATATCTTGAGTTATCGGTTCTCTTTGGGATTGTGCGGCTTCTGTTGCTTTAGTTAGTATTTCGAAGCGAGTTGGATATAAATATTTAAAACTTTCATTTGCTAAATCTAAGTGTACTTTATGTAACCCGATTCGGTTTGCAATTGGAACATAAATTTCCATTGTTTCTAGTGCAATACGTCTTTGTTTCTCTTTGCGCATCGAGCCAAGAGTTAACATATTATGCATTCGGTCTGCAAGCTTTATGATAATAACACGTACATCTTTTGCCATAGCCAAAACAACCTTGCGGAAATATTCAGCATGAGCAATTTCTTCTGACTCAAAATTTAATTTATCTAATTTAGTAACGCTGTCTACTAATTCAGCAATGCTTGGGTTGAATATACGAGCAATTTCTTCTTTAGTAACTGGAGTATCTTCAATTACATCATGCATTAATGCACCAGCAATTGTTTGCTCATCTAACCCCCATTCGGCAATAAATGTAGCAACTTCTATAGGGTGAGTTATGTATGGCTCACCACTTTTTCGAAATTGACCATAGTGAGCATGATTTGCAACTTCAAATGCTAGCTCAATTGTTTTAACTTTTTCACTATGCAAATGTTGTCTGGATGTTTTTAATAACGCACGTCGTAATTCATTTACGAGGTTTTGATATTCACCATGGTCTACATTCATTATTTTATCCC
>JAQUVM010000123.1 GCA_028693355.1 Burkholderiales bacterium | reverse complement strand
GACGCTCTTCCGATCTGCCCAATACCCTTAATAGCACCTAAAGCATAATAAACTTTTTTATCATCAACCGCTTTAAATCTATACTCTGAATAATTTATATCAGGAGGACGTATATCTAATCCGTTTTCTAAACAATCCTGATAAAATTCATATAGTTTATCAGTCTTATCCAGCTCGGAAGATAAGGTTGCCGCCATAAAACAAGATGTATAATGAGCTTTTAAATAGGCAGTATGATATGAAATTACAGCGTATGCAGCAGTATGTGATTTATTAAAACCATATTCAGCAAACATTGCCATCAAATCAAAAAGTTTTTCAGCTAGTTTTAGATCATAATTTTTACTAATAGCACCTTCTGTAAAAATCGCACGATGCTTATCCATCTCTTCTTTTTTCTTTTTACCCATAGCTCGACGGAGTAAATCAGCACCACCAAGTGTATACCCACCAATAGTTTGAGATATCTGCATTACTTGCTCTTGGTAAACTATCACTCCATACGTTGGATCTAGTACTTCACGTAAATCATCATGAAAGTAATCAATTTCTTGCTCACCTTTTTTACGCTTCACAAAATCATCAACCATTCCTGACCCTAAAGGTCCTGGTCTATATAAAGCTAAAACCGCAATAATATCTTCAAAACGGCTTGGTTCTAATTTCACTAAGAGGCGTTTCATACCCTGCGACTCTAGCTGAAATACCGCCGTTGTATTTCCGGCTTGCAAAAGCTCATAAACTTTTTTATCTTCAAATTCTGAATTAGATAAATGAACTAATGTACCATGTAGTTTTTGAATATTTTCCAAAGCTTCTTGAATAATAGTAAGATTTCGTAGACCTAAAAAGTCAAATTTAACTAAACCAATAGATTCTACATCATCTTTATCTAACTGTGATGTTTGCATACCATCTGCTACATATAGTGGGCAGAAATCAGATAATTTACTAGGGGCAATCAAAACACCAGCAGCATGTTTACCCACACTACGAGTTAAATCTTCTAAGTTTAATGACATTTCCCATAGTCTTCGCACTTCATCATCGGCATTATCAATACGCATTTTTAGTTCAGGAAACTCATTATATGCTTCCATTAGACCCCAACTTTTTGCAGGCGTATTTAATATCAGCTTAGATAGAGAATCACAAAGACCATACGGAAGCCCTAGGACACGACCTACATCTTTAATAACTGCTTTTGATGACATTGTACCAAAAGTAGCAATTTGTGAAACAGCATCAGCACCATATTTATCCTGAACATAACGTATAACTAATTCTCGTTTTTCTTGACAGAAATCAATATCAAAGTCAGGCATAGAAACACGTTCTGGATTTAAAAACCTCTCAAATAGTAAGCTATAACGTAATGGATCTATATCTGTAATACCAAGGCTAAATGCAACTAAAGATCCAGCTCCAGAACCACGTCCAGGTCCAACTGGAACGTCATTTTCTTTCGCCCAATTTATGAAATCCGCAACTATAAGAAAATAACCGGGGAATCCCATTTGAACAATTGTTTCAATTTCTAATTCTAAACGTTTACGATAAGTATCCTCGTTACTATTTCTCTCACTCTCTTCTGGAAATAATTCAACTAATCTTTTATCAAGACCTTGATGGGATATAATAGAAAGATACTCTTCTAAAGGTTCTTTATTTGGAGTATCATAATCAGGTAAGAAATAAGTTCCTAACGTAATCTCTAAATTACATTTTTTTGCAATTTCAATACTATTGTATAATGCTGCGGGAATATCTGAAAATAGCTCAAACATCTCATTGCTTGGTTTTAAATATTGATCATTTCCATATTTACTTTTGCGATTTGCATCATCTAGCATTTCTCCATCAGCTACACAAACTCGAACTTCGTGAGCAATGGCATCACTTCCTGAGACAAACTGTACTGGATGTGTTGCTACTACAGGAATATTAAACTTAACTGATAATTCCAATGAGTTTTCAATTAACTTTCTGCAATCTTCATGTTCTATTCGATGGATTTCTAAAAAATAATTATTGCCATATAATGATCTCCATTTTTGGACTTTCTCTTCAAGAGTATTTATCTCATTATTATTAATATAATGAATTACATCACCAAAAACACCACCTGATAATATGATTACATCATCGCTTGGATCACTTAAAAGCCATTCTTCTTTTATATATGGAACATCAAGAATTTTATTTTCTACATACGATCTTGTAAGCCATTCACAAATTTTACGATATCCAGAAATATTTTTAGCAAGGACAATTAATTTATAATTAAATCCATTACCTTCAACATTAATTTCAGAACCAATAATTGGTTTAATACCTTTATCTCGACAAGTCTTATAAAACTTTACTAAACCAAAGATATTATGTTGATCAGTTAGTGCCAATGCAAGCATTTGGAACTCACTTGCAACATTAACTGCTTGTTTTATTCGTAGTATACTATTTGTAATAGAAAACTCTGTATGTAATCTTAAATGAACAAATTCTTGCATAATATCTAGTTAAAACTTTCTTTAATTTGTATAATTAATTTACTTTCAAGCTTTTGAAGCTCACATAAAGGAGTGTACTCCTGATTTGTAATATTACCCCAAATTGGATTTGGAAAATGTAAATCATTTTCAAATCTAGGAATAATATGCCAATGAACATGTGGTGTCATGTTACCAAAGCTAGCTAAATTAATTTTTGTTGGATTCATCGTACTTCTTACTAATTTTTCTACTTTTATTACAGCATTATATATTTGTAAATTATCAAAGTCGGATAAATCAGTTAATTCTTTTACATGAGCATTAGCTATAACTCTAATAAAACCAGGATAGTTTTTATCAGCAACTAAAATAATACGATATAAATTATTTCTAAATAATAATTGTCCACCATCTTCAAGGCAAAAAACACAAGACATAATTACCTCTAAATTAAAAAAGATGTCCCATTGACATCTTTAACTCACATAATGAAAACTTGAAGGAACATCTTCTGGATGATCAAACTCCACATACTCCCAACACTCAGGAGTATTGATAATTTTTCTTAACAGATTATTATTAATAGCATGACCAGAACGATACCCTTCAAAAGCACCAATAAATTGATGTCCTATTATATATAGATCACCAATCGCATCTAAAATCTTATGCCTAACAAACTCATCTTCAAATCTTAAGCCACCTTCATTCAATACAGAAGTTTCATCTAAAACAATTGCATTATTTAGATTTCCACCAAGTCCTAGTCCATTTTTACGCATAAGTTCAACTTCATACATAAAACCAAATGTTCTAGCTCTACTAATCTCTTCAATATACGAGTGTTTAGAAAAATCTGCTTCAAACGTACTAAATTCTTTTTTAAATACCGGATGCCCGCCAAAATCAGTAATAATTTTTACTTTATAACCATTAAATGGTACAAATTTAACCCATTTATTATTTGCTTCATCACGAACTTCTATCTCTTGCTTTATTTTTATAAACTTCTTTTTAGCTGGCAATTCAACTACTTTAGCTTGCTCTAACAAATATAAAAATGAATTAGATGAACCATCCATAATGGGCATTTCTTGAGCGGATAATTCAACGATGATGTTATCTATTCCATTACAAGCAAATGCAGACATTAAATGTTCAATAGTACCTATCCTAACATTATTTTCATCTACTATTGTTGAAGACAACCTAGTGTCATTAATTAATAATGGATGACATTTTATTTGAGGCGTGTTTGGTAAGTCAGTACGAACAAAAGTTATACCTTGGTCTGCTTTAGCTGGACGTAAAGTTAAAGAGACTCTACATCCAGAGTGAAGACCAACTCCTATTGCAGAAATTGGCTCTTCGATTGTACGTTGATAAATCATGAACGATTCTTACGGAAAAATGCCGGAGTTGAAAAAACATTCTTATTAAATGGTGAAGCAAATGGGTCATTTGTTGTTGATGACGCACTATCTTTTGCTAAAACAGCTTCATTAACATTATTTTCTGCGTCAGGTGTATCACTCACATCAGAATCATAATCC
>JAQUVM010000038.1 GCA_028693355.1 Burkholderiales bacterium | reverse complement strand
TAATAGATAGGCCACAAACTTTTTTTATAGTTCCTGACTTTATATCTAAAGAGCCAGATACGCTTCCCCGCATAACATTATCCTTATAAATTTATTAATCGATTGAGTAACAAAACTAACTAAATTATTGTAGTTAGCATTTAAAATATTAGACGCTTTATAACACCTAAATTAGTGTTTATGGAGACAAAGTGTGTATAAACCTCTACAACTAGAATTTACAGTCGAAATTTTAGATTACAAACACACAGCCAAATAACCAAGCTAAGCAACTGTTTTAAATAGCATTAACCCTTCAAAAATCCAAGAAAAAATATAGAACACATAAATTCTAACATAATGTCAACAACGACCTTGTCTACTTTTAGCAGACAAAAGCTAATTAATATAGAAATCAACCTAGTAATTATGAAATTTAAAACGACTATAGCTTATTAGATTATTGTAATGATAGAGAAAATTTAGATTAAGGCAAATAAAATGAATAAATGAGAAACTAGCTTAATAATATAAAAAGTATTATTACAAATGTATAAAATTTAAAAGCGGAGAATATATTTTAGTGATATCAGGAGAAAATTTAAATATGGCAAAAAAAACGCAAGCAAAAAACTTTGCATGCGCTAAATATAAATTAATATTTAAGGAGGTAGCGTTATTATGCAACAAAACTCCGCCACAAGTCCAGAAATAAATTCGCATAACACATATCAACTCAAGTGCAGAACTTACAACATAATTACCGAGGTACCAACATATTATGTAGATATTTACTACATCATTAATTAGCACAGAATAAATAAATTACTTTTATTAAATTTACTATGGATATAATCCTATACTATTTTTTTTGATTTTTTTAATTTTATAGATAATAATATTAGATAATAATCTATATTTTAAGATTATATTTGCATATTGCAGGCAAAAAAAAACGCAGGCAAAAAACTTTGCATGCGCTAAATATAAATTAATATTTAAGGAGGTAGCGTTATTATGCAACAAAACTCCGCCACAAGTCCAGAAATAAATTCGCATAACATATATCACAGAACACATAAGACTAAATACACATATAACAATTTCATAATGTATAATAATGTGCTTCTTTTAAACTAAATGCTTGAAAGCTTAAATTATGGCACGTTATGTAATAGGCGATATTCAGGGTTGTTATAAACAACTCATCCAACTCATCAAGATAATTGATTTTAATCCTAGTAATGATGTTCTATACTTAGTAGGCGATTTAGTTAATCGTGGCTCAAAATCTCTTGATGTAATGAAGTGGGTTTATAAACATCAAAACTCCATCATAAACGTATTAGGTAATCATGATTTTTATTTACTAGCACGATACCATAATTTGGTAAAAATAGATTCTGATGATACTTTAACCGATTTGATTAAAGATAAAAATATTACAAAGTATATTGATTGGTTACGTTCATCTCCACTTATTTTTCATGATAACGAATATATACTAAGTCATGCTGGTATATACCCATGTATGAATTTTAATGAATTATTACATATTAATCATATGGTCTGTAATCATCTACGAAGCACTGAGTATCCACAATTTATTGAACAAATATTTGGCAACAAACCAAATCAATGGAGATCAGATTATGATAAAATCAAAAAAATGCGTTTTGCAGTTAATAGTTGTACAAGAATGCGTTTTCTAAATTCAAATGATTATAGTCTTGATTTTAAATATAAAGGTGAAATTGGAAATAAACCACATGATTTAACGCCATGGTTTAGAGCTCCATTTGATGAAAGCATAAATAAAAAAATTGTTTTTGGACATTGGGCAGCACTTGGCTATCTTCATGAGCAAAAATTCCTAGCAATAGATACTGGTTGTGTGTGGGGGCGTAAATTAACAGCATTTAACCTTGACTCTAATGAAATTTTTCAGGTTGATTATAGTTCAGATGAGTAATATACTACAAAACTATCCAAATCATAAAGCCTTTGAAGAACTATTAAACTCATGTGGCTCAATGACACGTCAATTAGAAACAATTGGACATAAATTAACCGTTAAGCTACTCAAAGAAGGTTTAATCGAGGATAATTTTTGTCGTTATACTCTATTAAAACTAGACAATAACCCAGTAATTCTTGCACTTAGCTATACTAAAAACAATAACCTTACATTTATTGAGATTCTCAAAAATGCTAATAATATACCGATTGGAAAATTTTTATTTGCAAAAAGCAGTGGAATATCTCGTGATAGTTTAGTAATTTCAAAAATCACCTTAGATGAATTATCTGACTCACTAATATCAAATTACTTAAAAACTCATTATCATGATAAACAAGAGATGTTTAGCAGAAAATCTGAATTTATCTCAGTACAAAACGAAAAGATGATATTAATTGAAATAATTCTCCCTGAGCTGAAAAAACTCTTCAAATAAAAAATGGAAACTAGAGTAGTTTCCATTTTTTATTTAATAACTTTAACTTTTAGAAATTAAATTGAACCCCGCCAGTTACAGCATTCATGTAATTACCATTGAAGCTTCCATTAGTAAATGGAATATACCCTGTATTTTCAATACGAAGGTCAAAACTCTTACTTAGTGCAAATGATGCCCCAACCCCTACTAGACCTAATCCGTAACTATTATTTGCTGCAGAACAAACGCCACAAGAAGAATTAGCAGTGCCAGACCAGCTGTCATAACCAAACCCAACACCTAGACGCCCATATAAACTAAAAAGGTTAGAAAAAGGAATTGTACCCTTTGCAGCAACATCAAAAATATTAGTCACCGTTGTTGCTGATCCATATTGTGAACTAGTAAGGATATTATAACCACCCTCTAAAGCGAAATTGCGGTTAAAATTATAACCTGCGTTAAAGTTACCAGTCCAAGCGCCAGTAGGTAAGCCTTGCATAGTTGCCCAACCAGTATTTAAATTTAAGTACACATTAGAATCATTTGAACTAGTAGACTGATCTGCAAAGACAAAAGCACTAATTGATAATAAAGATAAGCATAATAATTTTTTCATAATTAATTTCACCATATATAAATTTACTGTGTTAATTCACAGCGTTGAATATTTGTTTTTTTTATTTTGAATTTATCATTAGATAAATCCACCACCATTTTATTCATTAACGTAGCACTTAAACCAGAACTTATAGCACTTTCAAAAACAATACAATTATCTTTGGTAGCAACCTTATTTGATGCATCCCAATAAATTAATTTATTATTTGATAAGTAAACATCGGTAAAATATCTACTATTAAATACTTGTTTTTTTGTGTGGATATCATAAATCAAAAGATCTCTTGGTGCTGATAGTGTTCCTTGATCTATAATAATTTTATTTTTATAGACGCCAGCAAAAAAACTAGCTAAACCGCTATTAACAACCCAACCCTTAGATTCATTCCATAAGCAATCATCTTTTTTTACCAAGATTAATTCACCTGTAGAAAGAGGCTTGGTAATTACATTAAATTTACCATATTCATAACAAGCACTATTGGAAGTAATACGAACTTGTTTAGGTTTATCACTACCTTTTAACAAAATATTGTCAGCATAGGCAGGTATATAAACCAATGACAAAAACAAAAAAAATCTTTTCATAGTAAAAATATACAATCTCTTAAAAGATTAATGATTTTATCATACAATACACTATAAATATCAAATAATACTATAAAACAAAATAAATTATAACAATATATCAAAATAAATGTGTATTATTGCAACACTTCAATGTAAAATAAATATAACTAGACTCTTGATAGTTCACTCATGGTGTTCATACTTCTTACTTACGCTTGGATTAATTATATCGCATGATATAGTAACCTTACGATAGGATATATTTGGGGTTGTAAATCTTATCCACATATTAATAATTTTCTAAGAAATATCCTTCATAACATATGCGCGCTATATACAGCATGATCATATAAATTTATTACGGAAGCTATAACAATACTAAACAAATAAAATAACCTTATAAATAATGTAGTTGTATTACCACATAAATGCCTAATAACAAAATTTCCACAATTTATATAATGCTATAATCACACATTGATAAAAGAAAAAAGATTAATGAAAGATAATAAAAAAATTCTTTGGACTCTTTTCGTAACAGTCCTGATTGATATGTTAGGTATTGGAATATTAATACCTGTATTTCCAAGTTTAGTTGTGCCGAATTCTCCACTAAAGGTAATTCCAAATAATTGGACTGCCGCCGAAGGATTTATAATGCTCGGATGGTTATCCGCATGTTTCCCTATTATGCAGTTTTTATGTGCTCCAATACTCGGTCAACTATCAGATAGATATGGTCGTAGAAAAGTACTTGCGCTATCCATTATGGGCACAGCATCTTCGTATATATTATTTGCAATTGGTATATTTACTAAAAATCTTCCTTTATTATTTATATCGCGTGCCCTAGATGGTGCATCTGGCGGTAATATCTCTGTTGCACAAGCAGCAATTGGAGATATCAGCTCACCACAAAACCGAGCAAAAAATTTTGGCTTAATTGGTATGGCTTTTGGTGTTGGCTTTATCATAGGTCCATTTATCGGTGGGGTTTTATCTGATCATACAACCGTATCATGGTTTAATGCAGCTACACCATTTTGTTTTGCAGCATTTATTAGTACAATTAATGTAATTTTAATTTTAAAATACTTACCAGAAACACTAGAGATTAAATCAAACAAACGTATCGATATAACTAGACCAATTGCTAATATTTATAAAGCATTAACCTCAGATGGACTTAAAAATGTATTGCCTACTTCTTTTTTTGCAAATGCTGGATTTACATTTTATACCACCTTTTGGGGTGTAGTACTTGCAGAGCAATTTAGTTTTTCACAAAGTGGCGTAGGAAATTATTTTGCATACGTCGGTATTATGATTATTTTGGCACAGGGATTAATTGTCCGCAGAATATCTGGAAAAATTGAAGACTATAAGATATTAAGGTTTTCTTTATTTGGAACAGGAATTTGCTTATTTACATATTACTTTATTCCAAGTTCATTACCGGCCTTAATCTTTTTAGTACCACCATTTATGGCTACATTTAATTCATTAACAATGGCTTTTACCTCTACTTTAATAACCCGTGTAACACCAGATAATATTAGAGGTGAAGCAATGGGAATAGCATCAAGCGTAAATGCGCTCGCACAATCAATACCATCTATGTTAGCCGGATATATTGCTGCACATCACGCGCGATTACCTGTACTCATTGGTAGTTTATTTTTATTTGCTGGTGGATTAATTTTTTGGAAAATATTTAAACCAGAAAAATTTAAATAACAAGATAATTATGGTTTCATAACGAAGAATACTGATAAAAACATGACGACATGTACATATTGTACATGAAGAGTGTTTTTTGAAGTATGACAACGTATATAATAGAAAGACAAAAATAAACATACTCGCAGTATTTCTATTCTAGACTAGGAATACTGATAAAAAATATGACGACGTGTACATATGGTACACAAGGAGTATTTTTTGAAGTATGACAACGTATATAATAGAAAGACAAAGAGTATAATGATTGATATAATTTTAGTTGGTAAAGCACTCTCTATCCTATTACTTGCTTTAATATCGCCAGGGCCAGATTTCGTCGTAGTTCTTAGAAACTCTTTAACGTTTGGACGCAAGTCTGGTATCGCTACTGCTATTGGTATTGCTGCGGGCTGTACTATTTCATTTTCATTAGTTTTAATTGGTCTTGATTTTTTATTTAAATATCATATTATTAAACTAGTGATGAGTATAGTATGTGGAGTATATTTGATTTACATGGGGATATCAGCATTTAAAAGCAAAGCTCAACATACACATTTAGAGTGCTCACATAAAAAAGCTAAGAGTAATTGGACATATTTTAAAACTGGTTTTTTAACTAATCTGTTAAATCCCAAATTATATACATTTTGTACTGCGATATTATCTTATGTAGAGCAAAGCCATCCAAGTAGAGCTACAAATATTACTATTGTAATAGGTCAAGCGATTATGGCATTAATTTGGTTTACTGCAATTTGCTATATTTTTAGTAGCTCAAAAATTCAAGATGCTTATTTTAAACGTGAAGTTTGGATTAATCGAATATTGGGAATAATTTTTGTCATTATCGGAGTAAAAATTATTATTGGCTAAATAATCTGTCTTAATATATTTGCGACATCATAAGGAGTTTTAACATGATAATCAGCATTTATATTTGGTAAATAATCACCTACTTTAATTTTTATAACCCCAGATAAGTCTGGATGATTAACAATGGGTAAATCATTGCTATCATTAAAAATAAATACAGCCTCAGATGCTTGTAAACCCAAGTCAGCTAGCATATCTATAAATGCGCTACCTTTATGTATACCATGCTTAGTTATATCAAAATTATTTTCATTACGTTGGTAATGAACTCCTGATAAATCAAATTCTTGGCTTACGTTCAAAAAAATTTTACCTGCTGGAAACGTAGATAAATAATCACGAAACTCCGATAGATTTTCAGTGATAGTTATAAAATCAGAGATTTTATTTGCTTTTTCTTTTAATTTATCTTGCGTTGTATATACAAACGCCTTATACCCATCTGGAGAATAATATAGCCAATTTGTGTGTTGAAGTTGCAACTTAGCAAAAAATATGTCGACTTCATCCTTACCTAATAAATGCTGTTTATAAATGCTTCCGGATTTATACATCAAACACGAACCTCCATCAACAATATGATAAATATCATCACTTAAATAATCATAAATTGGCGTTGCCCTTAATAAGTCCATGCTACGCCCTGTTGCCATAATCCATTTTAACTGTGGATTATTACAAATTAAATCGCGTAAATTATCAGGTAATTTATTATCCTGAGTAATAGTAGAACCATCTCCATCCATGATTATTGCTTTTATCATTTCTATTTATCTTTCAATATTAGATTTTGTGGATAGACAATCAAACAGATTGCTTATTCCATAGATTTTTATTAATTTAGCAAATAAAATAAAAAAATACGGTTATATAACCGTATTTTACTACATTAAAGGCTTAAAATTACTGTTTATCAGCTTTAGCCGCTTCTAATTCAATATTTAAACGAACTTCATCACTCACGGCTGGGACATATGCAGCTAATCCAAAATCAGAGCGTTTAATAGTTGCAGTAGCACTATAACCAACAGTATCTAATTTAGAAATTGGATTTACTTTGTGAGCATTTTCTGTTACATGCAATGTAACTGGTTTAGTTACTCCATGTAAAGTTAAATTACCTACTAAATCAAAGGTTTTACCCTTAATCTTTGTAACTTTACTACTTACAAATGTTGCCGTTGGATATTGTGCAATATCAAAGAAATCTGCACCTTTTAAATGTTCATCTAAAATAGGAATCCCTGTCACAATAGACTCGATTTGAATAGTAATATTAGCGCTGCTATTTGCTAGTTTTTTATCATCTAATTGCAAAGAACCATTTGCTAACCATTTACCAGATGGATTTGAAAACCCAATATGGTTATAATGATACTCAACAGAGCTATGAGTAGGATCTAATGTATATGTAGTAGTTTCAGCGTAAGCTAACCCAGAAACTGCAACTAAAGCTAAAAGTAATTTTTTCATAATATTCTCCAATAATAATTATTTAAATGTTGCTTCTAAACGATTAATCAAATCTTTAATTTGTGTATCTACAAAATCATTACTTTGAAATATACCATCTTTAGAGTTGGTAAACAGATTAATTAATACATCTTTCCAAAGAGTTTTTAATTGTAGATTAACTAAAACTTGACGTAATTGCTCAATAGCACGAGCACCACTAGCACTATAACCGTAGCCAACAAACCCAATTGGCTTATTATTCCACTCAACAAATAAATAATCTAGAGCATTTTTCATAGCAGCAGGGTATCCATGATTATATTCAGGAGTTACTATAATAAACCCATCAAACCCACCAATTAATTTAGCCCAATCTTTAGTATGTTGATATTGATAATTATTCATAACAGCAGGATATGGCTCATTTAATAATGGTAAATTAATTGCTTTTAAGTCAATTAATTTATATTCAAAACCATTACCTGTAGAATTAGCTAGATCTGCAACGTATTTAGCAACAGATTCACCAGCACGTCCATCACGAACTGATGCAATTATTACACCTATTTTTTTCATTCTCATAACCCTTTATAAATTACAATTATTTTATTACATAAAAGCTACAATTAACTTCTATTCTTTATCATTTACACTATCAATAAATTTATTAAGACGTGTAGTAAAGTTGCTTAGTTCTAAACTTAACTCTCGTAAATCATTTTCATGAAACGAATCAGCCAATGGTTGTAAATAATTCATGTGCTGATAAAATATATCGACAAAAAACTTATCTCCATCTTTAGTTAAACTAATCATAGTGCTTCTTGCATCATTTGGATTTGTATTTTTACTAATCCACCCTTTTTTTAATAAACCGTCTAGAATTACAGTTAAGTTACCTTTTACCATCAAAGTTTTCTCAGCTAATTCTTTACATGACATAGGTGGTTGATTACCTAATGTAGCAAGAACATCAAATTGTCCTGGCGTTAAACCAATTTTACGAATATTTTTATCTGAAATTTGTTCAAATGATTGATAAGCATTTGTTAGTTTTCTTATAGTTTGTAGAAACTCCATGATTTTCCTCCTTAAGGTTATAATAATCTATATAAGCATAATATTAGTTCAAACTTGAACTAAATGTCAAGTTTTTCTTTTTAAATATTAAAAAAGAAAAGCTCCCTGTTTTACAGGGAGCTTAATTAAATCAAAAGTTTATAGTACTTAGCTAGACAGTTTTGCTTTAGCTTTAGTTAAACACTCATTAGCTTCACGCAAATAACGTTTATCTTCGTATTGACCTTCCGAAGTAGTAATATCAATCGCTTTTTGGCAATTATCAACTGCTTTTTGATAATCCTTAGTTGAAATATAAAACTGCCCTAAAAATACCCAATTATTTCTGACCTGTGGTGCTTTAGTTGTAGCATCAGTTAAGTACTTTTCTGCTTTAGAATCGCTGCCACCCATTAACCCAGGTAACTCCTGATAATAACGCCCTAAAATACGACTACTACCATAACCTTGATATGTTGGATCAATAGCAATTACTTTTTTTAAGGCATCCATGCCAGGACCTGCTCCCTTAGCTGCGGCAAATACGCCTTTAGCTAGTCCATAACTACCTAAATCTACAGCATACCAATATAAACCCTCTACACCACTTGGTTTTTGCGTGGTTGCAACTTTACCAGCTTGTACACCATAATCAAAAAGTTTTACTCCATCAGACGTAGATACAAATACCTTTTCTCCATAACCATAATTACCAATAAAAGATACCATTCTAGCAGTCTTCCAAGCTGTTTCATAATCCTGTGGAATAGCAGGCTCTTTCATTAAATACGCAGCAATAGTCTTTTGATTATTAATATTTTGACGATTAGACCAAGCCTGATCCATTAATTTAGCACTTAATGGACTATTATCTGGAATTGAGAAATCTGTAGCACTTGCTATAATAGCGGTACCAGATAAGATTGCTAAAAGAACTTTTTTCACTCACGATACTCCAATAGATAATTTTGATACTCTATTATAACTAAAAAGAATCTATGAATTGCAAGTTTATTAAATCATTTCATGATGCATTGCAATAGCTTAAGCTAAATATTGAGTTATATACATCGAGTAAAAAAATGGCGCCAATTTTTTAATTGGCGCCATTATAAAAAACAAGTCTTATAATCTGTTATCTAAAATAAGGACAGATTAAACATTTGTTTTTGAATTATGAGGAGTTATTGTTTCATCATCCGTAATGTCTTCTTTTTTAGATAAATTCATTACCAAAATAAAGAACATAGGTACAAATAATGTTGATATACAAGTCGAGCCTATCATACCACCAATAATACCAAAACCTACCGAATGCTGTGAATTAGCACCAGCTCCAGTTGCTGTTGCTAAGGGAACTGCACCCAAAATAAATGCAATTGAGGTCATAACAATAGGTCTAAAACGTACATTTGCAGCATGTATTGCGGCATCACGATAACGCATTCCCTCATGACGAACTGATTCAATCGCAAACTCTACAATTAAAATTGCATTTTTTGCGGATAGTCCAATCAAAGTTAATAAACTTACTTGGAAATATACATCATTTTGCATCTTCATTAGTGTCAAAGTAAGTCCTGCACCAAATAATGCAAACGGTAAGCTCATCATAATAGCAAGCGGCAATGTCCACATCTCATATAATGCTGCAAGAATTAAAAACACCATGATTAAACCAAGTGTAAATGCAATAGCTGACTGATTACCAGCTAAATTTTGCTGATATGATGGACCAAACCAATCAATTGCATAATCTTTACCTAAAACCTTAGGCACAGCTTCACGGATAACTTTCATTACCTCACCCGAGCTAGCATGTGTGATAGGATTAGGATTGACAACTATTTGGCTTGCCAAATAATCATTCATACGTGTTACAACTTCAGCACCATTACGATATTCAAAGCTTGCCACACTACCAACTGGAATCATTTTACCTGAGTTATTTTTTGCATATACTACATTTAATAACTCTGGCTTATTACGATATTGATAATCACTTTGTACCAAAACCCACCATACATCATTCCACTTAGTGAAATAATTTATATAGTATGTTCCAAATACAGACTGCAATGAATTAAAAATACTTGCATATGTTACATCATAGATATATGCTTTACGCGGATCAACTTTTATATCTATTTCAGGAGTATCTACATCATATAGTTGAAAAGCACTTCCAACTATATCTGGATAATTTTTTTGCAAATAATTTACCAGCTTCACACTATCATCATGAATACGCTGCGGCGTATTAATCTCTGGCAATGCCGCTTGTAAATAGAACGTTACACCACCTGTTGGACTCATACCCCTAATAGGAGGTTGATTAAATGCGCGTCCCTTAATTAGCTTATTAGCTTCATTAACCTTATTAGTTTCTGCAATAGCTGCATTTACATCTTGACTAGATGTACGTTGATCATAATCGTTTAAAATTACGCTCATTGAAGATGCACTAGTTTTTACTGTACCATTATCAATAATATCAGCTCCACCTAAAACTGCAATTTGCTTGATAAATGGAATTTCCTTCATCATAGCCTCAGCTGTTTTAGTAGTTTCATCTACGCTATAATTAATTGAACCACCAGAATTAACATGAAGCACGTTATAAAAATACCCCATATCCTCAAGCGGTATTAATCCCGTTGGAATTTTTGCAAACATGATACCTACAGCTGCGACAATTGCGCACCATATCATCATTGCAACTTTTACATTGTCTACAATTTTTACAACTACAGACATATAACCCGCATGAATTTTTGCAAACAATTGATTAAATTTATCAAAAAATGCGTCTAACCATCTGATAAAGAAGAATTTGCTTTGTTTTTTCTCTCCATGATGATTATTTGCAAGGAAAATTGCACATAGTGTAGGAGTTAATGTCAGGGCAACAATACCAGATAGTAAAACTGAGAAGGCAATTGTTACGGCAAACTGCTGCATTAAAATACCAGCAAAACCACCTAAGAAAGCAACTGGTACAAATACTGCATTCAATACACAAACTACGGCAATAACTGGGGCTGCAACTTGTTCCATTCCTTTAATCGCAGCTTGAACAGAGTTTAACCCCTCTTCTGCCATCAAACGCTCTACGTTTTCGAGTACAACAATGGCATCATCTACCACAATACCAATAGCCAACACCATCCCAAATAGTGTTAATGTATTTATTGAGAATCCAAGAGCAAAAGTACCTGCAAATGTACCAATAATAGCAACAGGAATTGCAATTACGGGAATAATAGTACCTTTTAAATTTTGAATGAATAGCATTACAACGAAGAATACTAAAATAAATGCAATAATCAAGGTTGAAACAACCGCTTCAACTGATAATTGGACAAACTCAGATGAGTCATAGAAATTGAAATATTTAATTCCTGCTGGCATATGCTTAGATACTTCAGCTAATAATTTATTATACTCATCTCTAACTTGTAATTGATTAGCTCCAGGTACTAAATATAATTTCAGAGCCATTGCATCACGCTTTTCAATTGCACCTGTAGTAGGATTCCTAACCACAAGCTTCATGAATGTCTGATACTGCTGTGCATCTAAGCTAACTTTTGCTACATCACTTAATTTAACTACTTGGGCATTATTTTCGTTAGCTCTCAAGACAATATTTTGGAACTGTGACTCTTCTGTCATATACCCTGGAGAATTAATCAAGAAATTGTATTTCTCAGAACCCGCCATAGGAGCCATAGCATTCAAACCAATTGCATACGGGTAATTTTGATCATTAACCGCTTTTTGAATATCAGCTAAACCAATATTATAGTAATTCATTTTATTAGGATCAGTAGCAATACGAATTGCATACTCACGCTGACCTTGAACACCAACTACACCAACACCGGGTATTTGTTCTACTAATGGATAAACATAACGTTGAACATAGTTACTAATATATAACGCACTTGGGTTACCATCATCAGAATAAAATGGAGTTACAATAAATAAATCTGGATTCATCATCCGCATCGTCACACCTTGCTGTTGTACCTGAGTTGGTAATATTGGCATAGCTGTTTGAATACGGTTCAATGCATCGGCTTCAACCATTTGTAAATTTGTACCAGTTTGGAAATATACATTCAAATTAAATGTATTATTACCATTTTGGCTAGATGATTGCATGTAGATCATACCTGCAACACCAGACATCTGATCTTCAATAGGAGCAGCTACTGCATTAGCAATAGTTTCAGAATTTGCACCTGGAAAAGGAACAGAAATATTTAAACAAGGCGGCACAATATTTGGATATTGCTCAATTGGAGATACCGCCATCGAAACTAGACCAGCAATAGTAATAACAATAGAAATTACCATTGATAAAACTGGTCTTAAAATAAAAAAACGACAAAACATAAAAAACCCTAACTATCTAATTAATACTTACCATTATAAATATTTGCTGAGCTTTCAATTTGTACAGCTCTTTGTTTTGGATTTGGCTTATATTCTGAAGCATTTGCCTTATCTGGAGTAACCACAAGAGGCGCAGATGCTTCTACAGGATTATCTGGATTTGTTTTAGTCTGATCAACTTTATTATCAACTGTTACCTTATCGCCAGCTGCAACTTTAAGTCCACCGGCTGTAACAACTTCCATACCGTTAGTTAATCCATCTTTTACTATCCACAAGTCACCAATCATTTGTCCTGTTGTCACTTGTTGTTTAGTCGCTTTACCATCTTTAACTACATATACAAAAGCACCTTTATCATCACGGAAAATAGCTTCCTGTGGCAGTGCAAAGGTATCTGTATAAGTAAGTCCATTTAAGAATACATGAACAAACTGACCTGCTAATAATTGTGATCTTAAGTTTGCATCATCAACATAAGCTCGCATATTCCACACACCATTTTGTAGACTAATACGAGTGTCTGTAAATTGTACATAACCGGCGTTATTTAATTTAGTTCCATCAGCTAATTGTAAATCCACACGGAATTTATAATTGCTTGGCACTGTTGCCATTTTATTTGATAATGAATTTTGAATTTGTAAACGATCATTTTCAGGCATAGAAAATACAATATACATATCATCAACAGAGTTAATAACATTCATTACCGTTTGGAATGCAGAAACCATTTGACCAACCGTCACTTGACGCTCACTCACATAACCATCAGATGGGGCTCTAACTACAGCATACTCTAAATTTAATTTAGCCGTATTAACCGCTGCTTCATCTGTTTTAACTAAACCAACTGCAGATTGATAGTTTATTGTTTGCGTCTCTAGATCCTGTTTAGATACTGCTTCTGCTTGATATAATCTTACATAACGATCATAAATAATCTTGTAGTTGACCATAGCAGCTCTATCTTTAATTAATTGACCTTGCGCATTTTGTAAATCTAATTCAAATGGGCGTGGATCTATTTGATATAAAGGCTGATCTTTTTTAACATATGTACCCTCTGTATATAGCTGTTTAAAGACAGCGCCACTAACGCGAGGAACAACTTGGTAATCAACAACACCCTGTACCATAGCTGGATAATCATATACATATGGAACATTATAGGCAGAAACTACTGCAACATCTACATGTTTTTCTGGCGGAGGAGGCACTTGCTTCTTTGAACATGATGAAATAACAAAGCCAGAACATATCAAAAGAAGAACAATTTTTTTCATAATCTACTTATCACCTAAATAATAAAAATTCTATACTGTCATAATATCCACATTTAAAATCAATAGGATAGACAGAGCCTTAAATTGTACCATAACTATTACAATATGATACAATTTAACTTTTAGTAAACCAAATATAAAACAATTTTAATTAATATGAATATAACATCTACAAAAATCCCAAAACTATATATTTTGCTATTTGCAATAATAATTCTCTTATTTGCAGTTCCCGCATTAAATAATGTCCACTATAGCCCACAGCCACAATTTTGGGCTGAAATAACTGCTGCATGGATTATTATAGCAATGTTTTTTTATACCACCATTAACCACCAAAGAATCAGTATACCATTTAGTATAATTCCCCTTGGATTATTTGCAATATATCTATCACTACAAAATTATTTTGTAGAAAATATTAGTTTTATTGGTCTAAATTACGTAGCATCATTAGAAATGATTGTTTGTATTATGGTAGCTATATCAATCAATACAATTAAGCAAGAAACCTCATTACGACAAATAACTATAGTAATTTGTTATGCCATCCTAACCGGTGCAATTTTACAATCATTGATAGGTTTAATTCAATTTACAGGTACAGCAAAGTACTTTCATAATATTATTTTTTATGATTCATCTCACCCCACCACTAATATTTTTGGCCATTTTGGGCAACGAAATCATTACGCACACTACTTATCATGGGGGACTTTTGCACTAGTTTATCTATATGCTCGAGAAAAACTTAAGCCTGAGTTTTTTTACACATTATTAATTTGGCTTTGCTTTAGTTTAACTATCTCGGCATCTAGAAGTGTTTTTTTATACTTTGCCCTAGCCTCATTTATATCAATATCTTCTCTTTTATTTAAATATAAAAATAAAGATGTTAGAAGATTGGCTCTTTTGATTTTATTGACAACTATAGTTTTAATAGTAGTACAGTACGCTCTACCTCTCGCCCAAAAAATTTTAAGTGATCAGCATCAAGCCGCTTCTGGATTAAGACGCTTACAATCAAGTGACGGTGGTGGACGTCGTATAGTTGAATGGCAAAAAGCTCTTCTAACTTTTAAAGATCACCCGACATTTGGGATTGGTTGGAATGGATTTGCCCGCCAAAGCGTATTGTTGCATCCACAATTTCCAGATGCTGCATTAAATAGTGGATTATTTACAAATTGCCATAATCTATTGTTACAGCTATTATCTGAAACAGGAATTATTGGTGCTTTTATTGTAATGTTTGGCATTGCTATTTGTATAATTCGTCTAATTCGAAATAATTTTACTAGCGAACAATTAATATTGCTATGTTTGATTGGTACAACGCTAACCCATAGTATGGATGAATACCCATTATGGTATCTTTACTTTTTGACCGGATTTGTAGTGTTTTTATCTTTAGATAAACCAATTTTCACTATAAACACAAATATATATAAAAAAACTGTCATACTATTACCTGCTATATTTATAACTATGCTTATGATACAAGGTAGTTTTACTTTTAATAAACTAGTTTCATACTATGATACACCAGATGAGCAAAAAGAGTTTAACGCCCAAGGCAACTATCTACGCAAACTTATTGACCAAAATACTCTCTGGGCATACTATGGTATTTATACATTAGATAATTATATAGACGTTGATACGGATGAAACCGATAATTTTATGGATACAAAGACACAACGCGAATATACTAAAAGATTAGAAAACTATCATCCATATCCAGATACTATGCTTAAACTAGCTATGCTTGATTTTAGTTTAGGTAATAAAGCAAGTGCAGAAAGCCTTATTCAATTGGATACTGTTGCATTTCCTGTATATAAAGCTAGTTTTAAACATACGCTTAGCGATCCATATTATAAGAAATTAAAAGACTTAATAAAATAGACACATGCATTTAATAACACATCAACAAAAGAAGAACATGCTTTTCCTTTTCATGGGGCTGTTCTTTTTAACCATGTCAGCAACTGATATTTACATATCATCTTTACCAGAGATGGTAAGATTTTTTGGCACAACGCCAAGCATGATTAATCTCACAATGTCAGCATATATGATTGGCACAGCTATAACAGTTACTTTTATTGGTGAAATTAGTAATCGATTTGGTCGACGTAAAATCATAATCTTTGGTTCAACATTATTTAGCACTGCCGCATTAATGATATTTTTAGCTCAAGATCTTTATATCATTATATCTCTACGATTTATTCAAGCTATTGGCTGTGCCATTATTATGGTTGTCCCAAGATTAATGCTTAAAGACTCTATGACGTCACAAGAACAAATTCGCGCTAATGGAATATTATTGATGGGCTTAATCGTATCTCCAGCCGTTGCACCAATATTAGGTACATATATTGACCAGATGCTTAGCTGGAAGTATTGCTTTTTATTTACTGCGATATCAGGATTTTCATTAAGCTATTATGCTTATAAAATACTTCCTGAAACCAATACATCTCCTCTTCAAAAATTTGCAAATCCAATAGATTATCTAACAATCTACTGGAATATTATAAAATCCCCAACTTTTATTGCTATGACTGTCATTTATTGCTGTGGCTCCGGAGCGTTTTTTGCATTTATGGGTATTGCAAGCTATCTCTATATCAGTGATTGGGGTATTGCTCAAGAACATTATTCAATGCTATATGTTTTTGCAGCGTTTGCTTATTTTGTTGGAAACATGATAATGCAAAGATTAAACAAAAAAAATACTTCTCCGTACTTAATTATTCATAAAGGAGTTTATTCAACGACTATTGGTGTACTAATAATTACATCATCACTCTTGATACCATCTATTACATTTAAAATATATATAGTTACAATCGGCATGATTTTTATGAGAACTGCAAATGCACTTATTAGCCCACCAACTCAAATCATGGTTATGAAATTATTTGATAAGCATAGCGCTCAAGCATTAGGGATAAATTTATGTTGTGCGTTTACCATGAATAGTATATCAACATGGATAGTAACAGCTCTGCCATTATCGCACTATCATTCATTAATAGTAGTATCAGGATCACTAATTGCTATTTGTTTCACTACATATAATATGATTATCAAAAAACAAATATCTAACCAAACCTAATATAGCTAATTTAGCTATATAAAAATTTTACAAAGGTATGTTTCTATATGAACAAAAAAATAATAGTAGCACTGGACTTTAACGATATCGAAGAAGTAATAAATTTTGTATCAACTATCTCACCATCTGAATGCCGGCTAAAAGTTGGTAAAGAACTCTTTACTGCTTACGGCCCACAAATTATTCAAGAATTACATAACCGTGGTTTTGAAGTCTTTTTGGATTTAAAATTTCATGACATTCCAAATACAGTATATAAAGCTATTAAAGTAGCAGCAAATCTAGGTGTATGGATGGTAAATGTACACGCTAGCGGTGGACGCGAAATGATGCAAAAAGCCCGCCAAGCAATTATTGAGAGCACCCATAAACCTTTGTTAATTGCAGTTACTATTTTGACTAGTATGAGTAATGAAGCTGTTGCCGAAATAGGATATAGTAAAAATCTAACGGAACAAGCACTACATCTTGCAAAACTTAGCTATGAATGTGGTCTTGACGGGGTTGTATGTTCTGCCCATGAAGCATCTTTGATTAAGTCTAATACAAATAGCGAATTTTTGACTATTACCCCAGGTATTCGTTTGTCTGATAGTAAAACAGATGATCAAACACGTATAATGACGCCCAAAAATGCCATTGATAATAAAGCTGATTATTTAGTAATTGGAAGACCAATAACAAAAGCCGATAAGCCAGCAGAAATTTTAGCTAAAATTAATAAATCTATTTAAAATATTATAACTAAATAATAGTAGCACTTAATCTCGAGGATAAATTCCGCTCAAATACTCATAATTTTGATAAAAACTTGAATATGTAACTATTCTATAGATACTTTGAAAAATATATTTCTTATATTTATAATCTATAAAAAAATAATGGTAGCTTAAAGCTACCATTATTTTTAGGTTATTTACAAACCAATCATTACTAATATACACTCGTTATTGTGCAACCACTTCAACATTAAAAGTTGAAGGCATTGGCATTGGATTTCCTGTTAGTGTAATTGTAGTCGAAGCCATTGCTTTATTGGGTACTTGTAATGTAACTTGACAACTTGGGTTATTAGAAGAAACAGTACAATTAGCTGAAACTGGACTATAACCACTTGCACTTGCTGTATACGTAGTATTACCAACGTAATAACCACCACTTAAATTAAATTGAATTTTTACATAACTACCAACATTTACTTTATATGGATACGCCATTTGTTGACCATTAGTAACATCAATTAACAAAGCTTGAACAGATGGAGGTGTATACAAATTAACATAAACTAGAGGGCTGCTATTTCCTGCCCAATTTATTGGGTGGTTATCCGTAGGATTCTCTTCCTCTTCCGTAGTCCAATTTGCTAAAATTGAACTCATATCCAGATTACGTGCTCCACTTGACGATGTATTCATAACGTATTTCATCGTACAACTATTGCCACTATTTTTTTGTAGTGTAACTGGGTTGTTACACGTGCTTCCAGATCCATCAAATGTATAACCATTAGGGCTCATAGTCGACACTGAAAAACCAGCGGCATCAACATTACCTTGGTTTTGATATGTCAGCGTAACTGTTTGAGATACTGGTGCTGGCACTGGCCCAGCTTCTACTTTTTCTCCTCCACCTTGTGGCCCAGCTATCGCAAATGCACTACCTGAAGCCTTACCATCTCCACCTGACGCTGCTGGGCTAAATACTACATCTGTTATGATTGGATCTGCAGAAATAGGTGCTCTAGCTGATCCAATTGCTGTTGCTTGTGTATTTTCACGCACAGCACCATTTGTT
>JAQUVM010000002.1 GCA_028693355.1 Burkholderiales bacterium | reverse complement strand
CACTTCAAGCTATTATATAATGGATCAGCCTCTTGCGGCAAGTGCCTTGCGTAGATTTTCTCTCATGTAATTGTGCTTATAGTTTCATTTGCAAATTTTGATAATGCAGTTTCTAAATTTTCTTGAATAGTACTGACTCCATGTTGGCGCTGCCAACCATGAAATTTACTGCCATCATATTCTAAAATTAGTACATATTTTGTCATTTATATTGTTAGCCATTCTTAAGACTAATTGGTTCTAATAAAATAGTATATTGTTTATACATATCATTAGTACCAACCTGATAGTGTAATAAAATATTGAGAATAGAAGAATCTATCGGTTTTAGTGACGTAATATTTAACACATATCTACCATTATTAGATTTAATCAATTCACATCTCAACAGACCTATATCGCTATAATAGTCCACGCCTAGATTTCTAAACTCATCCAATGATGCAATTGAGATAGTTGGAATATCATTATCACTTATATCATTAACTTCAATTTTAGCTAGTAATTTTTGTTGAAGGTAAGACTTTATATGAATTTGCCCTAAATCAGCATATGATAAAGGGCAAATAAAAAATAATAGCAGAATAATTAACTTGTTAAGCATCATTTCCAGCTAAAATATTAAGCATACGTCTTAATGGCTCAGCAGCTCCCCATAATAACTGATCTCCAACAGTAAAAATACTAATGTAATCATCGCCAAAGCTTAAACGTTTTAGACGTCCAACCGCAATATCTAGAGTACCGCTTACACTAGCAGGAGTCAATTCAGATAAAGTATCTGGTTTATTATTTGCTACAAACTTAACCCATGGATTAGCATCCTGAATAATTTGCTCAATTTGCTCCAAACTCAAATCCTTGCGTTTTAATTTAATCGTTAATGCCTGAGAATGGCTACGTAAAACGCCTACCCTTACACATATACCATCAACTTTTACCGTATTTGGCATATATCCCAATATTTTATTAGCTTCAACGCATCCCTTCCACTCTTCTTTAGTTTGCCCATTTTCTAAACCTGCATCTATCCAAGGGATCACACTACCTGCTAAAGGTGCGCCAAAATAGTCTTGAGGAAAATCTTTGCTACGCAACGCATCTGTAACTTTTGCATCTATATCTAAAATAGAAGAGTTTCTGTCCAATAGCTCATCTTTGGCAACAGAGTTTAAAACTCCACATTGTGTAAGTAACTCACGAATATTATTTGCTCCAGCGCCTGATGCTGCTTGATAAGTCATTGATGAAATCCACTCTACTAAGTCAGCTTTAAATAATCCATCTAAGCCTAATAACATCAAACTAACAGTACAATTACCACCAATGTAGTTTTTAACTCCAGATTTAATACCTTCATCAATTTTTGCACGATTAATTGGGTCTAAAACAATGATTGAATCATCTTTCATACGTAGGGCAGATGCAGCATCTATCCAATATCCATTCCATCCCGCATCACGCAATTTTGGTAAGACTTCATGAGTATACTCACTACCTTGCGTAGTTAAAATACAGTCTAATTTAGCTAACTCTGACACATCAAATGCATCTCGTAACACACCAACGTCTTTACCTACATCTGGTGATTTACCACCTGCTGCTGATGTTGAAAAAAATACAGGAGTAATTTTTGCAAAATCATTTTCTTCACGCATGCGTTTCATAAGCACAGAACCAACCATTCCACGCCAACCTATAAATCCAACCTTTAACATTATATTCTTTCTAATAATTGTTTAATTGCAAGTGCTGCGCAATCAGCAGCCATAATTTTTAAGCGCTCAAAAGAATGAGAAGCATCATCTGAAGCTTGGCCTGCCATATCTGATAATGCTCGAACAACAGCAAATGGTTTTTTATTCAAATAGCATACTTGAGCAACTGCAGCACCCTCCATCTCGCATGCTATAGCATTAAATTCATCATACAAAAACTCTGCTTTCTCCGCATCATTAATAAATTGATCACCACTAACAATGCGACCATAAGAGATATTATGATTTTTTAAGCCTTTTTCTGAAGTTAAACCATCTAGCAATAAATCACTTAACCATTGATCAGCCTGAAAAGAAAAAGTATCTAACCTTGCTATCTGCCCTAGCTTATAACCAAATGTTGTAATATCAAAATCATGCTGAACTAAATCTTTTGCTACAACTACATCGCCGAATGATAGCACTTTGCTAACGCTTCCAGCAACACCTACATTTAAGACATAATCCACATCAAAATTATCTAATAAAATTTGTGTAGTAATTGCCGCATTTACTTTACCAATACCGCTAACTACTGCAACAACTGTATTTTTTTCATTTGAATATTTATAATATTTATTCCCAGCTTTATCAATCTGAGAAATTAAAGGCATTTTAATTTGTTGTTGAACAGCATGTAATTCTTCGCTCATTGCGCAAATAATTGCTATATTCATAATATTTCCACCTTTTTATTCATTAATAATATTAATAACTTGGCTATTTCATCTTTTAATTGAAGACGGTTTATAACCATATCTATCGCACCTTTTTCCAATAGAAACTCTGCGGTTTGAAATCTTTCTGGAAGCTTTTCTCTAACGGTTTGCTCAATTACTCTTGGTCCTGCAAATCCAATCAAAGCACCTGGCTCAGCTATTACTACATCACCTAAAAAAGCAAAACTAGCAGAAACACCGCCCATCGTAGGATCAGTCAACACAGAAATAAATGGAAGCTGCTTTTTACTTAACAACTGTAACACAGCCGAAGTTTTAGCCATTTGCATCAATGAGTTAACACCCTCTTGCATACGAGCACCACCTGAAGCTGCCACACAAATAAATGGGCAGTTATTTTCTACCGCAGCTTTTACTCCACGCACAAATCTTTCACCAACTACAGACCCCATAGAACCACCTATGAAACGAAACTCAAATGCAGCAACAACTACAGGAATTCCATTCATTGTTCCTTGCATAACAACCATTGCATCATCTTCATTGAGTTTGTTTTGCAGTGTAGAAATTCTATCTACGTACTTTTTACTATCTACAAATTGTAATATATCAATCGGCTTAACTTCTTTTGCTATTTCAATCATTTCATGAGCATCTAGTAATAATGCTATTCTTTGTCGTGCTGTTAACTGGTGATGGTAGTCGCATTTGGGACATACTTGATGATTCTTTTCTAAATCTGTATGATATAAAATTTCATTACAGCTATCACATTTTTGCCAAAGTCCTTCTGGCACATTGGCTTTTTCATTTGCATCGACATTTGCTTTTGGTGGCAATAGTTTACTTAACCAACTCATTTTATGAGCTCCTTGTATGTTTTTTTGCAATTTTATCTGCCCAAATTAATGGAGCAGTATTATGAACTGATTCTCCAGCCGAATCTACAGCAACAGTTACAGGCATATCCTCAACATCAAACTCGTAAATTGCTTCCATTCCTAAATCTTCAAAAGCAAGCACTTTTGCAGCTTTAATTGCTTTAGAGACTAAGTATGCAGCGCCTCCTACGGCAATTAAATATACTGCTTTATTTTCTTTTATAGCTTCGATGGCTATTGGTCCTCGTTCTGATTTACCAATCATGCCTATTAAACCAGTATCTGTTAACATTTGAGGTGTAAATTTATCCATTCTAGTTGAAGTAGTAGGACCTGCTGAACCAACTACTTCATCACGTACAGGATCAACTGGCCCTACATAATAAATAAATCTGCCATTAAAATCTACTGGTAATTTTTCACCAGCATTTAACATCTCTGTAATACGCTTATGAGCTGCATCGCGTCCTGTCAAAATTTTACCAGATAATAATAATGTTTCACCAGACTTCCATGTTGCAATTTCGTCTTTAGTAATGTTATTAATATTAACACGACGAGACTGCTCACCACTAAAACTAATTTGTGGGTAATCTTCTAACTTTGGTGGCGTAAGTAGCGCAGGGCCACTTCCATCTAAAGTAAAATGTATATGACGAGTAGCAGCACAGTTAGGAATCATAGCAATTGGCTTACTTGCAGCATGTGTAGGATAATCTAATATCTTAACATCTAGAACTGTCGTTAAACCACCAAGACCTTGTGCACCAATACCTAAAGCATTTACTTTTTCATATAACTCAATACGTAATTCTTCTAATTTATTTTGCGGGCCACGCTCTAATAATTCTGCCATATCTATCGAGTCCATTAGGGACTTTTTAGCCAATAACATAGCTTTTTCTGCTGTTCCACCAATACCAATACCTAACATACCAGGAGGGCACCAACCAGCGCCCATAGTTGGAACAGTTTTTAAGACCCAATCTACGATAGAATCATTGGGATTTAGCATGGCAAACTTTGATTTATTTTCTGAGCCACCACCTTTAGCAGCGATTTCAACTTCTACTGTATTTCCTTGCACCAACTCAAAATGAACAATAGCTGGAGCATTATCACGAGTATTTTTACGTGTAAATGCAGGGTCAGATAAAACAGAGGCACGAAGCTTATTTTCAGAAAAATTATACGCTTGACGTACACCTTCATTTACCATATCAGTAACATCCATCGTTGCATCATCGAAACGAACATCCATCCCAATTTTTACAAAAGCGCATACTATTCCTGTATCTTGACAGATTGGACGTTTACCCTCGGCACACATGCGTGAGTTAATCAAAATTTGCGCCATAGCATCTTTAGCAGCAGGAGACTCCTCTTTGTCATAAGCTTTTGACATAGCCTGTATAAAATCCTGCGGGTGATAATAAGAAATAAATTGTAGGCTATCTGCAATAGACTGAATAAAATCGTTTTGCTTTATGCTAACGTGCATCAAATACTCCATATGATTTTTATTATTTAATAGATTATTTTATCATAGCACCTGCACAAAAGATAAACAGAATTATAATCAATAATTTGTAAGCCGCACTAACTCTCTCAATTATCTTATAAATTAGTCCTTATATTATTTCTCATATCCTACGTGTTATAATAGCTACCAGTTTTATAACCAATAAATTTATATTTATGATAAAAAAAGTTGCTTGGATGCACTATCCAATAGATGATCTAAATGCTAATACGCTTACCAATAAAATTCTAAATTTTCATGAAAAATATAATTTTGATTTTATAAAAGTAAGTACAAATAGTAATAGCATATGTAATTCCTTTGGCATAAATCGCAGTTTCTGTAATAGTATGTACGGAAGTTATGCTAAGAATACTATACCTTATGATCCAAATTTATTATTAAATTCTTATACTCACTTAAATTCCGTACATGATTTTTCGCTATTATCAGAAAATATTATAGCTCATAAATATATTAGTTCAAAAACTGCTAAACCAACATATGCAACCGTATACTCACCCATATATCATTTAAAAAGTATGCTCGGTGATGTTATCTCTGTTGAAGATGTTTTGAAACATCATAGGATGTTAAGTTTCCTTACAAAAATTACAAAAGAATATATTTTAGAACTACAAAAAATTCCCCATGCAAAAATCTATTACTGCGTCTTTGTGTCAAATAATAAATTTTGTAATTATAAAATTTTTCAAGAGTCTATAATAAAATACGATAAAGAATGCATAGATAAAATAATAGGGAATAACAATATAATACATTTTCATAAATGCCAAGATTTTATTAACGAATATGTGCAATTAGGTAAATTTAAATTTATATCTTCAGATACTGCTACAGATGAATTAATTCAAAATATTTTTAACAGCTATCCTAACTTATACTTTATTGGCGGACTCAACTCTAATTCTTTTAATAACTATACTGAGCTAATTAATAGGCTAGATTACTTAAAAAAACTATATTATAATAAAAACTTCATTATCGGTCCAGACTGTACGCTACCTATTAATATTGAGCCAACCTTATTGAAAACACTAGCTAATTATGAATAAATATAATATACAAAAGTTACAATCATATTTATTAGAAGACTTATTAACTATAGATAAAATATGCAAAAAACATAATATAGAATATTGGTTAGATGGTGGAACTTTGCTAGGTGCAATTAGGCATAAAGGTTTCATCCCATGGGATGATGATATAGACATTGGAATGATGCGTAAAGACTATAATAAATTTATCAAAATATTTCCTCAAGAGAATCATGAGTTTCTCATATTACAAACGTTTATGTTTAATAAAAATATTGGTAATATTGATGCAAATTATGTGAACCATACGTGTAATCTTAAGCTTAGGGATTCTAGAGTTGAAGCAATTGAAGAATATGATTTAAGTATTATAAATAAAAATAAATTTTTATTTATTGATATATTTCCATTTGATAGTGTAAATAATACAAATAAATTTTTCCAAAAATTTGTAAGGGAGCAAACAAAGAAACTTATCTCACATATAAAATTTAACATTGCTGGCTATCAAAATAGATGTCAAAAATTTAAAAAGCTACACACATTCATACGAATAATTCCTAAAAAATATTTATGGATTATTACTAAAATTATTTATGCTTTAGGTAACTTCATTTCAAATTTAAGTATAACACCTTCAAAAAACTTTATTAGTTTTGGTTTAGATTGTCGTATCAGAGATTTATTTTTTGAGAAAAAACAAGTATTCCCTCTAACTACAGCTATATTTGAAGAACATTCATTACCAGTCCCCAAAAACTCTGATTATTATTTACTTACTAAATATGGAAATTATCATAAAATACCTGAAGGCACGCGCGCGCATCAACACTATATAAAAGTAAGCTTTAAAAATGAATAAAAAATATAAAATCGCAATAACATATGGGACTTTCGATTTATTTCATATAGGGCATTTAAACCTATTAAAAAGAATGAAAAGCTTAGCTACGCATGTAATTGTAGGGGTATGTTCAGATGAATTTTGCTTAAATAAAATAGTCAAAAAGCAAACTACTTACTCTACAGAAGAAAGGGTTGCAATCATTTCTAGCATTAAATATGTTGATAGTGTTATTTTAGAAAATAATTCCGACCAAAAACTATCTGATATCATAAAATATAATGTTGATTTATTTGTTATCGGTGATGATTGGCAAGGAAAGTTTGACCACTTTAAAAACCATTGTGATGTTTTATATTTAAAACGGACACAAAATATTTCAACTACAAAAATTAAAGAGCTTATTAAAAATGCCTAAAGATAATAAAAGTGATACATCCAAATATGATTGGATACTTTTTGATGCCGATGAAACACTCTTTCATTTTAATTCAAAATTAGCTATAGAACATATGTTTAAAAGGCTTTCATTACCATACTGCGAAAATGAATACAATGAATACAGCAAGCTAAATGAATTACTATGGATCAAGTATCAAAATCATGAAATAAAAATTCCTGATATAAAAGAACAACGTTTTGCTAAATGGGCAAATAAGTTTAATTTATCTACAGTTCAATTAAACCGCGACTTCATAAACTCTATGGCAGAAATAAGCGATGTCTTACCAGGAGCTCATGAACTTTTAGATAGTTTACATGGAAAATTTAACATCGGTATAATTACAAACGGTATGATAGATCTTCAAGAAGCAAGACTATTAAAGACTAATTGTAAAAAATATATAGACTTATTAGTAATTTCAGAAAAGGTTGGTTATGCTAAGCCTCATGAAGGAATTTTTGAATTCGCACATGATAAAATGGGACACCCAGATAAAAATAGTGTCTTAATGATAGGAGATAATCCTGACTCAGATATAATTGGTGGGCAACGATTTGGATTTGATACTTGTTGGTATAATCCAAATAATAAACCAACACCAGAATATATAAAACCAACTTTTACTGTATCACATTTAATTGATATTTTAAAATTAGTCCGCTGATAATGAATTTCACCACACTCAAAATAGAAATAAGAAAAAAAGCCCTTGAATTAGGATTTCTTGATTTAACTATTGCAAAAACAATTATTTCAGAGGACAGTCAACAAAAATTTCAACAATGGATAGCAAATGCTTATCATGGTGAGATGGAATACCTAAAAAATAATCAAGATCTAAGATTTAACCCAGCCAAAATCAAAGAAAATACATTAACAATTTTATCGTTAAAACATCCGTATTTGCAACAAGATATACAATATCATAAATCTAGATTACAGAAGAATGATGCATATATATCAAGCTATACGCTAGGGCGAGATTATCATAAAGTAGTTAAACAAAACCTTGAAAAATTAGCTAAATGGATTCAAGAACAAATTGAACCATTAAACCATGACTACCGTGTATTTACGGACTCAGCACCTGTTATGGAAGTAGAAATATCTAGCAACTCAGGTGGAGGATGGAGAGGAAAAAACACTTTGTTAATCCATAAAAATCATGGAAGCATGTTTTTTTTAGGCGAAATTTTTACCAATCTACCATTAGCTGTGGATGACAAAACCACGGAGCATTGCGGAAGTTGTACTAAATGTATGGATATTTGCCCGACAAATGCATTTATTGGACCATATGTATTAGATGCCCGTAAATGCATATCATACCTGACAATTGAAAATAAAGGCACAATCCCATTAGAGTTTAGACAGCAAATTGGTAATCGAATCTATGGCTGTGATGATTGCCAATTATTTTGCCCATGGAATAAGTTTGCTCATTTAAGTAAAAATCCAGATTTTGCAATTCGTAATAATCTAGACTCTGCTACATTATTAGAGCTCTTTGCATGGAGTGAAGAAGAGTTTAAGAAAAAAATGCAAGGTTCAGCAATTTATCGAATTGGTTATGTATCATGGCTTCGAAATATATCTGTGGCAATGGGTAATGCTCTATATAACAAAGATATAATTTCAGCCTTACAATCTAAGTTATTGCAAACCGATAATGAAATATTACAAGAGCATTTTACTTGGGCAATTCATGAACAAATATCTAAATTAAATCGTTCATAACACATTGAAAATAAAAGTGTAGTTTGACAACTACACTAAATAAATTAAAAACATAGTACTTTAAACAAATGAAGCATATAAAATTAAAAAAGCTATTTGCACAATCGTTACCATTAAGCCATTTTTTATCATTGCTTTTACATTGCTACTTTCCGCAAACCCCATAGCCGCAAACATATTTGGTCCAGGTATTGCAAAATTTGTAATACGAGTAGCAAGTAACATACTAAATGCTAAATGCGTCATTGCTAAATTTAATGCTAATGCTGATGGTGAAAACATCTCATATAACATTTTGATAACAGCAGCAGATGCAGCAGGCATGCCAAATGCTCCAGTTAAACCAACCAGTACAGTTAATACCGACTTACCACCATAATCTTGTAATGGTTTAAATAATATTAATAATGCATCAAAACCACCAGCACTTTTTACTAAACCAATCATAGGTTCAAGCAAGACAAAGATAAAGAATAAATGAAAATTTTTCTTCATACCATCAATAATTAATTCAAAAATTCGTGCAATTTTTAAACCACCAGCTAAACCAGTAATAATTGATAAAAATACCATCACAAAAATTACAAATGAAGTTTTAGCTTGAAACATCAATCCATACACTACGCAAGCAATAAATGCTAGAGTAAATAGAATAGTTGCAAAATTTTGACGCTTACTTGGTACAAATTGCTCAGCTGACTCATCATAATTAAATAATTCATGCGAATATTGTTTTTGTAACTTGTTTGCCATAACCCAAGTAACAGCTAATGTTACAAGCACAATTGGAATTGATGCCTGTGTAAGCATAGTGCCATATGTAAGCCCTGTTACACCAAGCAGCGCAACCACTGGTGGTGCAAAAGGCCCTAAAATTAGTGCTTCTTCACCTGATGCTTGCATAAGTACAGCTAAACTTGGCCGTGATAAGCCAACGCTTGCAGCAATTGGACGAAGAATCGGTGCTAATATTGCCAAACCACCAGCTAAAGTACCTAAAACAGCAACAATCACTAAAGAAGATAAAACCACACCAATTTTTACACGACGCTGCGTATTTACGCCTATTGAATAAACAATTTTATGAACTAACGTATGACTAACCTTAGTTTCTGTCAAGACTTCACCCAATCCACGCCCAAGCATAATTATGAAACCTACTAAAGCTAAAAAGCCACCTAAAGATGCTTCAATAGTTTTGCCAATTTCTAATGGATTGGACAAATTAAATAAAAAGCCTAATCCGACTGCAATAGCCGTGGCAACTAACACATCTACATTACGAAATACTAAAATAGCATATAAAATAATTACCGATAAACTAGACAATTGAAAAATAAAATGCCAATTCATATCTATATTCCTAACATAGAAACAATTTCTAAATCATCAATGTGTTTTATTCCTAATCCAGCTTCATCACTTAATAATAATGTTGCACCTTTTAATTGTACTCCACCATGAACTGGGTTAGCTTTAATCATAGTAATAGAATCTAAATCAACAAATTGAATATTATGGCGGCTCACAACAAAGCTTGCCATAGCGGCTAAACCTATTGGAGACTCAAGCATACATCCTGCCATGCAAGGAATATTATGAGCTGTAGATAGATCATAGATTGTACGAGCTTGATAAATGCCACCTGACTTCATAAGTTTAATGTTAATTCCATCTGCAATACGATTAGCTAATATATTTGTTACATCTCTTATATTAAAAGCTGATTCATCAGCAAAGATAGGTAATGGCGAATTATCACGAATATATTTTAAATTCTCTAAATCCCATGCCTTGCATGGCTGTTCAACCATCGCTATTCCAACATTACTATTCACTAAGGTATCAATAATTTGTAATGCTGACTTACTATCCCAACCTTGATTAGCATCACTTACAATATTAATTTTATTGCCAACTGCCTCTCGAATTTTCTTTAACCGTTCAATATCTTCTAATGGATTCTGTCCTACTTTAATTTTTAGTGTCTCAAATCCTTGACTTATAAAAAGTCTTGCATCTTCTACCATATCGTTTACATCTTTGACGCTAACAGTCGTCAACGTTTTTATCTCAGAATTACCACCACCAAGCATTTTATATAATGGTGTTTGCAATTTTTTGGCAACTAAATCATGAATTGCCATATCAAGAGCTGCTTTTGCTGAGCTATTATTAATAACGCTATTTTGAATCATCAATAATATTGATTCAAAACTTGCAATATCAAGCCCAAGTAATTTATTTCCTATAATTTGTATGGCTCCAATGATAGACTCTTGACTATCTCCAGTAATTACTGGGGTTGAAGCAGCTGCTCCATACCCGATGCTACCTTCATCAGTTAGAATAGTTACAACGATATCCTCAACGTGCTCAGTTCTACGAAGTGCAGTAATAAAAGGTCTAATCAATGGAATACGTAATTTGGCAATTTCTATTTTAGTAATTTTCATAATTATGCAGCTTTAATAGGTTTAATTATTTGGCACGGTTTGCCATTTTCATCTATTGCCACATAAGTAAATACACCATTTGTTACCATTTTATGTTCTTCTTTATCAAAACAATATGTCCATGTTTCTATTTTAATTTTCATTGATGAGCGTCCATGCTCTATTAACTTAGCGTAACAAGATACCATATCACCAATTTTCACAGGATTCTTAAACGACATTCCATCTATTGAAACCGTAACCGCACGTCCACCCTTTGCATGTTGCTTAGCAATTAGACCGCCAGCAATATCCATTTGAGATAATACCCAGCCACCAAAAATATCGCCTTTTGGATTGGCATCTCCCGGCATAGCTAATGTACGTACTACTAGTTCACCATCTGGATGCATTTGTTCATCATTCATAAATTTCCCTTTAACAATTCTTATCTTTTAATTCACAATACAATATCTTGTTACTATTAAAATTATTTAACTTATCTAAAAAACTATTAGGCGCTGTAAAACCATAAACCTGATTATCTTGTGCAACACTACCACCCGGATACAATAAAATAATACTAGGTAGAGCAAAAACTCCATATATATTTTGTAATCTTTGAATATCAGAAGAGTTTTTTGTTGAGTCTACTCGAATTAAATAAAAATCATGTAATTTATTAATAACGCCATCATTAGAAAATGTTCTTAAGTCCATTTCTTTACAAGCAGAACACCAGTTTGCATAAAAATCAATAACTATTGGCTTATGGCTATTTTTAGCTAGCTGCATCTGTGCTTCATATTCACTAAAAGTGCTTACAACATTAAAATTTTTATCCGCTGCATTAATACGCTCTTTACTATAATGATTATAAAAGATAATACAAATTATAATCAATAAGGCCATAACAGCATTAAATCTAATTTTGCTATCTCTAAAAAATATAATTTTTCTTATGATTTGATAAATAGATATAATAATTATACCCAAGATTATTTCTAAATCGTAACCAGCAGAAACGCGAGATAACATATACCCTGCCATAGCAAGTAGCACAATACCAAATAGAATTTTTGTATACTCCATCCAAGCACCATTTTTAGGCAATACTTCACGCCCAAAAACAGCTATAAGCAATAATGGCAAACCACTGCCTAAGCCTAACATAAATAAGCTACTTGCTCCAAGAGCTAAATCACGAGAATTGGCAATATAAATTAAAGCACCCGCCAAAGGAGCAGTCACACATGGCGATAAAATTAGTGTCGATATACCACCTAATATAAAAGTACTAAAAATCCCTTTTGATGAAATTCCAATTGATTTTTCACTTAATTTATTTTGAATAAAAGTTGGTAATCTAATTTCAAAATACCCAAACATAGCTGCGGCAAATACTATAAATAAAACACCAACAACAATACCTACCCACCATGCTTGTAAGTATTGAGTTAAACTAATACCTAACGTTGCAGCAACAATACCTGCTATAGCATATATAACCGCGCCACCTAAAACATAGCTAAGTGCTAGGAAAAAATTATGTAATAAGGTATTATTTTTATTTGAAACTACCATTATTAGTACAGGAAGCATTGGGAATACACACGGAGTAAATGCTAATAAAACTCCAAAAATAAAGAATAGTCCCAAAGATAAAATAAAACTATTTTGATTTAAATATTTGCTAATGGCTAAAGAGTCTGCACTCATTTCGACAAATGAATCACTTTCCATGGCTACCTTATAAGCAGAATGTACAGATTTTCCACTCTTTAAATTTATTTGTTGCCTTAATTCTTCCTCAGGTAAACATAATGAGCTACCTTTACAGCCTTGGTAATTTATTTGTATATTAAGATTACCATCTGCAAATTTAGATATAGGCACCTGAATTGATAATTGATTCTCATAAACAAATTTTTTATCAGGCTCAAATGAATTTGATAATTCGATAGGATCTGGCAAAACATACTTTCCAAGTTTTACATTACTATTTGCAGTATTTTTAATAGATATTTTATTTTGATAAAGATAATATTCAGGTTCAATAGAAAATTTAACCCAGAGATATGACTCATCCTGCGCCTCAATACTCACATGATACGGTGTTTCTTGAAATGACTTAGCTTCAGACAAAACAGGAAAAGCAAAAAAACATATAAATATAAAACGCAGAATTCTAAATAACATTACTAGCCTTTTTTATGAACATTCCAACTTAAAATAAATAATAATGAAGCTAAAACTGATGAAATAATCAACATGATAAACCCACTATCCCAGCCATAATTTTGTACTAAAAAACCCATTAATGCTTCAGCTCCCATAGTGCCAAAAAAATAACCAAATAACCCTGTAAATCCAGCTGCCGTACCGCCTGCTTTTTTTGGAACCAAATCAAGTGCCGCAACTCCTATTAGCATAACTGGCCCATAAATCATAAATCCAATTACGCCAAGTGAAATAAGTGTCATTGTTTGGCTAGTTGACTGCCAGTACGCATATATTCCAAATGCAATAATTATCATAGAGATAAAACCAAGTGGAGCACGACGTCCTGCAAAATATTTATCAGATAACCAGCCTATCAAAATAGTCCCAGGTATTGCAGCTAATTCAAAGAAAGCAAAACCAAGGCTACTATACCAATTACTAAAGTGTTTAACTTTAGTAAGATATGTTGGAGCCCAGTTTAATACACCATATCTTACGCAGTATACAAATACATTAGCAATTGCCATATACCAAACATATTTATTAGTTAAGACATAATCAAATAATATCTGCTTAGTTGTCATCTCTTTCTCTCGATCAACTAAACCATGTTCCACCTCTTCTAATGGATAATCATTACGATATTCTTCAATTGGTGAAAGTCCAACTGATTGTGGTACATCACGCCCACATACTAAAACAAATATAGCAACTGCAATAGCACAAAAAGCTGGAAGATAAAAGATTCCTTGCCACTTACCAAACAAAGCAATACCCACAAAAACTATCATAGGCAACAAACCAGCACCAACATTATGAGCGGTATTCCAAATAGCCATTTTTGTGCCTCGTTCTGAGTCTGAAAACCAATGTGTCATAATACGCCCACATGGAGGCCATCCCATACCTTGAAACCAACCATTAAATATCATTAACACAAATAACGCGCTAAAACTTAAAAAACTTGGCATTAGTAAATTACAAATAGCTGACAAAATCAAACCAGTTGCTAAAAAATATCTAGGATTACTACGATCAGAAACAGTTCCCATTATAAATTTACTTAAACCATAGGCAACAGCAAGTCCAGACCCCAGCAAACCAACTTCAGTCATAGAAAAACCATCTTTAATTAATTCGGGTTTTGCCAATGCTAAAGTACTACGAACAAAATAATATGCCATATAGCCAATATATGCTACTAAAAACATTTGTAAGCGATAGCGTTTATAAGTACTATCAGCTTCAGATTTATCAACTGGAGTAATAAATTTAGCTGGTTTAAAAATTCCGATCATACCAATCCTTATGATTTAAACAAAAAGTTAAATGATTTTACCAAAAACCATTGCTCTAAAAAAACTTTTTTATAATATTAAAAAATATTGCAAACCCACCTACTCAAAAAATATCTTTAATATTTGTTGCATTTACAAACAAGAGCGGTTATATTAACGTGGTCTTGAAAAAGACAAACTTCCTTTAAGCCTCACCCTTGATTAGTCTCTAGCAGTGGGGCTTTCCCATAAGAACCTGAAATACCATAAAAAAAAACACAACCCACCCCAACAATGAAACAAATGCACACTTTAGACATTTAGTCAAGAGTATTAGTGATATAATCTAGTATATTAATTTTTAAGTTCGAGAATCATGGCAACATTATATTTAATCCCTACCACCTTAAATCCAGAATCAAATAATTCTGCATTATTACCAGAGCAAAAAAATCAAATTAAGCATCTAAAGCACTTCATAGTTGAAACCGCTAAAATATGTAGATCTCATATAAAACATTTAGGGCTTGATACAGCTTTGCAAGAGCTAAATATTATGGAATTAAATAAACATAAACAAGACTATTCTGAACTAATTGCACCTCTATCACGTGGTGAAGATATTGGTTTAATGTCGGACTGTGGATGCCCAGCTATTGCTGACCCTGGAAGCCGTGTAGTTAGTATAGCGCATGAAATGGGTTTCAATGTAGTACCATTTGTTGGGCCTAGCTCAATTTTATTAGCTTTAATGGCAAGCGGTATGAATGGACAGAATTTTTCATTCATCGGATATTTACCTGCAGAACCAGATAAACGTAAGACTAAATTAAAACTATTAGAAAATCAGATTCTAAAAGAAAAAACTACATTTATTTTTATTGAGGCTCCATTTCGCAATCAAAAACTCTTTGATGCATTAGTTAGCCAATTAAATAGTGAACTTAAATTATGCATTGGCATAAACCTAATGACAGACTCTCAACAACTCATTAGTAAAAATATTAATGACTGGAAAAAAACAAAAATTAATCTAACTAAAGAAGAAGCTATCTTTTTAATTGGACAGTAACAATAAAAAGTGGAGTTATATCAATATAACTCCACTTTTTATTTACAAACTATATATTGAACAGGTGCTCTACGTTTATTATGTTTTGGGTTTAGTTTGTATGCAATTTCATCAACCAAAGAAGTTGCTTCATAAACCTTTGAACATTTTAACTCCCATAAACCATTTTTACTAATATCATCAATATTATATGATAGATCTGGATTAGAGGAAACAACTATAACTTGTTTAAAACTATTAGCTGCATCTCTAAAAGCATTATATGATAATTTATTTTTAATGTCGACTTGTTCAACCTTACTATTTTTAGTTATTAATATTGGGTAAAACCCATCCCATGTATTCCACTCATCGGCAAGTACTAAAGTATCAATTTTATTTGCACTTGTTTTAAACATAGGGTCAACTGCACCACTTTGAAAATTAACAAAGCAAACAACAAATAAAGCTACTCCACCAAGGCAAGCAATCACCCAATTAAATATCTTTGTTGCCCAATTATTTTTATAATCGCTCATCCACAACCAAGCAAGGAATATTAGTTCTATTCCAACAATTGGAAACATAAAACGCTCTTCTTTATGAGGAACTAAGCTATGAGCTAGAACAAATACAAAAAATGGAATAAACGTTACCCAATGAGAACGTAGTAACGACTTAAAATTTCTAAAAAATGGTAATGAAAATGGCGCCAAAATAAAAGCTAATACTAGCAGCCAGGTAGAATACCACGGTGTAACTCCATAGCCAGCTGCACCACCCTCATTTGCCTGCAAATATGCAATAATCGTAGAAAAAGCAGCTCTTGAACTTAATAAATCAATAACTATTTGTAATAAAATAACTACTATCCCAGATATTAAGATTTTTGGAAGAAATGATCTCCAATTAATTAATAATAAACAAATAGCATATGCAAGCCAAAAAACAGCTACCTGAAAACGTAATAAACAAGCTATACCTAATATAATCATCCCTATAATAAAATTCAAAGTTTTATGATTAAACCTTGCATGTTCAGAAATGCCAATACCAAATAACAAAAAGCTCATAGATACAGTCTCGCCAAATGCTCTGGTAGACACTAGAAGCATAAGAGGATAAGCACTGATTAGATATAATGAAGTCAATTGAAATAATTTATTGTTAAAGTTTTTAACATATAAATAACAACCAATAATAGCAGTTAGACTAATAACCCCAAGCCCAGTTAACATGATACGGATTTGAGATAGCGAATCATTAACTCCAAAACAACTACATAATTTTAAGAACCCATTTAATATCCATACTAGTAACCAACTGCGATACTCAGGTAAAATATGGACACCATAATTTTCTAGCATAAAAGCTGGAATTAAGCCATGTAAATAATCATCAAGAGCAAAAGGCCCATAATCAAAATATGCCGTTAAAGTACGTAATACTAGCCCTAATATTAATGCTATAAACAAATGTTTTTTTAATGAAACCTTATCTGCCAACATAAAAATAAAACCCTTTCGATATTTTAGTAATCTCTTAACAAAGCATTACCAGATAAACTTAATTTACTTTATATAATTGATAATAATTAATATCTTCTTTTTTGTCACTTAATAACATAGGAATAAATCTATTAATAGAAATATCTGCGAACTCTTTTAACTCATGAGCACTATTTAAATCTTTTACAGTTTTATCATTACTATTACTCAAAATATAGTAATTAGTATCTTTTATATCACTAGTTTGATTAACAAAGCTTAATTCCATATTGTTAATATAAAAATTTGTTATGTTATAATTTAAATCACCCACCACATATAATTTTGCAGCAGTAATATTACTTTCTTTAAGATAACTAGCCAAATTTAACCCAACTACAAAATTTGGATAAATTATTCTATAAATTAACATTAAGATTACAAATACATTAGAAATACTAATGGCTGAAAATATAATGACATTCTCTTTATTAACACCATTTCGTAAACTATTCACCATTACAAACAAAAATATTAACGGCACAAATACATATAATGAATATAAAGTTAATTTAAATACCAGTAAAACCAGTAACGAAGCTATTAATAAAAGAACTATATTTATACCTGATTGCACTTTTAAAAGCCACTTTGGCACAATAATATAATTTAAAAAATAAGCACACATAATTGCGGCAAATGGAATGATGATATTTATATAATAATCTAACTGAAATTTTGTTAAACTAAACATTAAAAAAGTAGGAATAAAAGCAGCTAACAAATATATTATCTTCGAAAAATCATATGAAATAATCTCGATACGATTTTTTATAAAAGAATATATAGAAAATATAAAAAATAAACTCCAAGGCAAAAAAGACCATAAGAAAGTATGTACAAAGAAAAAATAATCTCTATGTTTATTTGCCATTGCTATTGGACCACTGTTAAAGAACCGTCCAAATTGACTTCCCCAAAAGTACCACTCTAATCCAGATACACCCGTTTTACCAAAAACTACTTTTTCAGGATGCATATCAAATTGCATGTATAAACAGATAAATTCAGGCAATGCAAAGACAAATGACAGTAAAATATAGCTAATAAATTTTTTGATAAATGCAAAGTTTAGTTTACGGATATAAATCAAATATATGATTTGCCCACTACAAATGGTAACGAAAACAAATAATCCCTTAGTCATCAATGCCAGACCAGTAAATAAACTAGCCAAAACTAAATGTTTAAATCTCGATGTAGTATTAAAGCGCCACAAATAAAAACAAGCTGGAACTATTTGCCCAAGAAGAAATGCTTCAGCACGAATATCTATAGCTGATGTCATCAAATGTAAGCTAGTTATATAGATTAGAGCTGACAATGCAGCTGTTTCAAAGTCAAAAAACTCTTTTGCTAAACGATATGTATAGATAGCACCAATCAAACTAAAAACAAACCCTGGTAACACAAAAGCAAAAACACTTATGCCAAATACTTTAAATGATAGTGCTGTCATCCAAAAAGGAAAATGAGGTTTATCTAACCAATCTTGTCCTTGGTAAAATAACCAAACCCAATTATCACTTGTGACAATATTTTTACTCATGATAGAATAAAAATAAGCATCATTACTATTTAATACAGGAGAAAACATTCCAATCGAATTAGCCAACACACCAACAATAACTAGGCATAAATATTTGATCACCGTATTATTATCTGTATTAATTTTAGTCATGAGAAACTCTTTATCTACTTTATTAGTTCATAAACGAAATTATCTTCCAAGAGTTACTCTTGGCAATCTCAAGTAATTTATCATCTGGATCAACTACGATTGGATTATCAACTTGCTCAAGTAATGGAATATCATTATGTGAATCAGAATAAAATGTATACTCAGTGGGGTTAAAACTATTTTCAGTTAACCAATGTTCTAAATGAACCAATTTACCACGTCCCATACATGCATCATTAATTAGTTTATAAGATAAGCTACCATCATCATTAATATCTGCCCTACTCGCAATTAATGCATCCATGCCAAAGAATTCAGAAATATACTTAGCTAAATTATTTAGCGTTGCAGTAATCATAACCAAATAATCACCATTACTTTTATGTTGTTGTACTTGTGTAATTGCTTTATCTGTAATTAAAGGAATAACTTTTGTTTGTACAAACTCTTGCAACAAGTCATCCGTTCTATGGCCTAGTCCATTTAATATATCGATCTCAAAACCATAAGCGCGGCTCAGATCTAATGTACCTGCAAAATAATCAGCAAGTATTTCTTTTCTAAGACTCACCTGCTCACTGCTCAGTAAACCTTTTTCTTGCAAAAACTGCGCCCATAAATACCCTGTATCATTCGGTATTAAAGTATGATCCATATCAAATAAAACTAAATGCATAAAATCTTTTCTAAATAATCAATATGTTTTTAACAAATATTAATAGTGTATAATATATTCATATAACACTAATATCATGTAATTATAGCACAACACAAATATGAAACTACAAACAATCATTGAACGTCATTGGTATGCAAAATTAGACCCATTTTTACTAATAATCCTTTTTCCTTTTAGTATTCTGTATGAGTTAGTTATATCCATACGTAAACTCTTGTTTACACTTAGAATACTACCATCGACAAAAATCAAAGTACCTGTTGTCATCATTGGCAATATAAGCGTTGGCGGAGCTGGTAAAACACCATTAACCAAACATATTGCAGAAGAATTAACGGCTAGAGGTGTAGAATTTGGAATTGTGTTGCGTGGGTATAAAAGTAAAAACAAAGGCATAACTATTGTAACACCTGAACACACAAGTGATGAAGTTGGAGACGAAGCTTTAATTTATGCATCATCTGGCTATAAGGTTGCAATTGGCAGTAAGCGCGTAAATGCAGCTCGTGCACTATTGAAACAGCATCCGAATATAAAAATCATTTTAGCTGATGATGGGATGCAGCACTATGCATTACGTAGAAATATGGAAATCTGTGTCGTGGATAGTAGTCGGATGTTTGGAAATCAGCAATTATTACCAGTTGGCCCACTTAGAGAGTCAATGAATAGATTAAATAAAGTTTCTGCAATTGTAATAAATGGTGACTATAATCAAGTTAAACTAAATGAAATTTTAAATAAATATAAAACACATATTTTCCATCAAGAGCTACAATTCAAATGCTTTTATAATCCGGTAACCAATGAAAAATTAACAGCTAGTGAGATGGCAAAACGTCATATATATGCCATGGCAGCTATTGGTAACCCAGGTAGATTTTATGATTATCTAGAAAAATTAGGCCAAAAAATAAAAGGTGTCAAAACATTTCCGGATCATTACCATTATCAAGAGCATGACATAGTTAGTAATCTTGATATAATAACGACTGAAAAAGATTACACAAAACTGGCTAAATTTAAACCAAAAAATGTTTGGATTACAGAAGTATCTGCTAAACTAAACTCGGATGAATTAATTAATAAGATTATTAATTTAGTATAATTCTTATTAAAAATGCTTTTTAGAGAAGAAATTAACATGGATAGTAAATTATTAGAAATATTGGTATGTCCAATATGCAAAGCAGGATTAGAATACCATAAAGATAAAGAAGAGTTACATTGTAATAAATGTAAATTAGCATTCCCTATTGACGATGGAATACCGGTAATGCTTATTGATGAAGCTAGAAGTTTAGAAAATGAGTAAGACAAAATTTACCATCGTAATTCCTGCCCGCATGAGTTCGACTAGACTTCCAGGCAAAATGATGCTTGATGTTGCTGGTTTGCCATTGATAATACGAGTAGCAAAACAAGCACTAAAGAGTGAAGCATCTCAAGTAGTTATAGCAACAGACCATGAAGACATCTTCAATGAATGTAAAGCCCATAATTTAAATGTTGTAATGACTAAGGTCGACCATCAATCTGGAACAGATCGCATTGCCGAAGTGGTAAATAAATTACAAATGTCAAATGATGAAATTATTATCAATGTACAAGGAGATGAACCATTAATAGACCCTGTATTGATTAATAATTTAGCAAATTTCATAGCTACAAAAAAAACATCTATTGCAACCATTGCACATAAAATTAATTCAGAAGATGAAATATTCAACTCTAATGTAGTAAAAGTAGTATTAAACAATAAGGCCAATGCATTATATTTCTCAAGAGCGCCAATACCATATTACAGAGATGGCTACAATCAAGCCACTCGCCAGATTAACCAGTCTTTAGAGGTATTACGTCATATTGGTATATATGCATATCAAGTATCATTTCTTAGAGCATATGAAAATTTAGCCCCATGTGCATTAGAACAAATGGAATCATTAGAACAATTACGGGCCATGTATTATGGATACGAAATATCTGTAATGACAACAGAAAATGCTCCAATAGCTGGAGTTGATACAGCAGAAGATCTAGTACGTGTTCGTTCTTTTTTGGAAACTCAATAATAAAACTATGTTAAAAAAATGCATACAATTTAATATATATATTTTTATATTATTAGTAACAAACTTTGCTTTTGCAGAGGATAGTCTAAATCAATGCATAAGCAACAATACAAAAGATGCCAATATAATGTCTGAGAGTAATGTTCAAAGTTCGAGGTTACTAGCTGAAAAAAGTGCTATGTTTCATCAGATATTAAATAATGCATATGAAGAAATTTATAAAAACACTAAATCTATCAATATAAAAAAAGATCCTTGGGCAATTGTAATGGGGCTCGATGGCACAATTTTAGATACCTCTGCATTCAAACATTATCAGCAAATCGGATGTGTCTCTAATGAAGAAAATATTACAAAATTTATTGAGCAATTTCCATTACCTGTAAACCCAGGCATGGCTGAATTTAGTTGCTCTATTCAAAAACTTGGGGGTAAAATTATTATTATTACAAATCGTTACCCAGAAACACAAAACCCATCAAGCTCAAATATTATAAAAGCCACAGAAGATAATTTAAAAAAAGAGAGTGTATGCTACGACTCGATAATATTTGCTCATGATAAAAATGACACAAATAAAAACCCTAATTTTCAAGCTATATTATCTGGTGATTATGAAAATATAATAACAACTAAAACATTTTCAACATTACAAACTATAGCATTTATTGGCAATGATATTGAAGACTTTCCAAATATAAATCAAGGTAGTGCTTATGATTATCTAAATCAAAAACCTGATGAATTAGATAAATTTGGCAACGTTTATTTTTTACTTCCTAATATATATTAGAGTATATAAATGACTGCAAAACAAATATCAAAAATAAAAAAACCAAATAAAAAAATTTTATTTAAATATTTAAGACATACCGCAAATATATCTATTCTTGTGAGTACGGCAGCTATAGCTAGTACTGCTATTGTCTTTACTAGATTATCTCATCACAAAGAAGACTTACAGCTAATTTTTAAGAATTTTATAGGTCTGGAAATTGACTATAGTAAATTAGATAGTGGATTTACTGCAACAGGAATGCCTTTTTTAAAAATAGATAATCTAATATTAAGTTCAGCAGTTAATAAATCTCGTATTTTAAAGCTCTCAAATTTAGATATGATACTATCGTATCGTAGTATATTAAGTTTTGCTCCTATTTTTAATAAGCTACAAATAAATAATTCAAGCTTATACCTTACATTAGAAAAGAATGACGATATCACATTAAATGGCGTAGTAATATCTAATTTAAATGATGAAGGCTCAGATATTAATTTAGGATATTTAGTCAATCAACAAGGAAGCATTGACATTACTAATATTAATGTCTCATTCAAAGATAATAAACATAATTTTAAGCCATTAAGTATTAATGATTATACTCTACACTTTAATCATGATGGTCAATATGCCAGACAATTAACAATGTCTGCTAAAATAAAAGATAATCAATTTATAAGTAAATTAGAGTATGATGGTCTTGATACATTTGACTATAGAACTTGGGTTAACGGCAAGTTATCCATAAATGCAATGACTCCACATGGATATAGAGTAAGCATTAATTCACTTGTAGTTGATCATCAAATTGATTATATCAAAGCGAATCTAGATAGTAATGATAATGTATTCACTAGCTATAGTAATAACTTTGGGGATATAACAGCCTTCAAAGGCAATATTAATGTATTAAACAATGGGTATAACAAATATACTGTTGCCGCAAAAAATCTATTAATTAATACTAACTATGGATATTTATTCAATAATGCTTCAATAGTAGGAAATATTGATTTAGAAAATGGTGGATCACTAGATATAAAGAATGTAAAATTAAATGGTATAACTGGTTTAATTAATTACATGGCGGAAAGTACATTGCTAAATTTAAGTGGCAATCTTAATGCTACCAATATATACTGGTTTGGAAATATTCGTAATCCAAAAAACATTAGTTTAAATTCATCTATTTCAAATGTAAATCTAACTTCGTATAATGAAAGCATACCCAGCTTCACTAATCTATCTGGAAAAATTAATTCAACCTTAGATCATGGAGAAATAACATTATCTCTGAATAATAGTAAGATAACAGCAAACAAATATTTGTATCAACCAATAAATATTAATAGCTTTAATTCTACAATAAACTGGCAAAAAGAATCTGAATCATGGATGTTAACATGGAAAGATAGCACGTTTGTAACTCCTGACTTTACGGTTAAATCTAGTGGTTCTTACCATGATACTCATAATCATCTAATAGCATCAGCAGTAACGAAATCTATAAATTTAAGCCAAATTTATAAATACTTACCAAATTCACTAGATAAATATACTATTAGCAGCTTAAAAAATGACATAAGTGGCTATATAAATAATCTACAGATTAATATAAATGGCGATATAAATAACATACCATTTAAAGAGTCTGATAATGTTAATAAGTTAAATTTGAAAGGTGAATTAAATAATATAAGTTATAATGTGATAAATGATTATCCTAAATTAGAAAATATCCACGGTAAATTCCAATTAGATAAAAATACAATCTTAAATCTATCTGGCAATGGCAATATAGCAAAAATGTCTATATCCGCACATAAAATACAAATTCCAAATATCATGGCAGACTCGCCAATTATAGTAGGAAGTGTAGTAATTAATGGCTCTACTAATAATTTGTTACAAAGTATTAATGAAACACCATACAAAAAAGATATTGAACAATTACTAGAAAAAATATCCGTGACTGGAGATGGTAAAACAATAATAGATCTTAAAGTTCCAATTAATAATCCTGAAAAAGCTACTGTAACAGGTAAACATTTATTACAGAATAATGAGTTCTCATTTAATGGAGAATCTTCTTCTATTTCAAATGTAAATGCCATAATCTCATTCACGCAAAAAGGTTTAACATCAGGCAAAGCACAAGGAGTTGTTCTAGACTCAATATTTGATGCAAACATAACCCCTAAGAGTATAAACATAAATTTCCCACAATTAAACTACTCTGCTCTAATCAATAAAACTGCTCCTGCCTTAGAATCAACTATCGAAGGGGCATCTAAAACATCTATTGAATATAATATAGACAATAATATTGTAAAGATAAATAGTAATTTACAAGGCGTTTATATAAATATTCCAGATCCAATAGGAAAATCTATTAATGACATTAGAGATTTATCAGTAATTGCAAATATTAGCAATAAAAATATACAAGCCTACTATAGTAATATAATTACATCTAATGTAAATTTAGAAGACAATTTTTCCTTAAAGAATTTAAATGTTAATATTGGTGAACCCAAAGAATTTGAAAGCTCTACCCAATATAAAACTAATATCAATATAAACTTAGATAATATTTACATACATAAATGGCTTGCATTTATTAATCAGGTCTCTGATAAATTAGCCAAAACCACTGCTATAAAATTAGAAAGCCAGATTCAAGAGTCTGAGAGTTATGATGACGACAATCATATATTCCCCGTTAATATAAATATAAACTCTGATGCTTTTTGGTTTAATAATTATAATTTTAATGGTGGAAGTATTAATGCAACTATTTATCCACATGAATTAGTAACTGCAAATATAAATACACCAGATGTAAATGGTAAAATTGGATATAGTGCTTCTGAAAATAATTTAAGTATAGACTTAAAACGTTTATTAATTTCTGTTGAAAATAATATTCAACATCCAAACCAAACAGCAGCACAAGTTATAGCGGTTGCTACTGATGAAAGTAATATTGTTCTAACTAACGTAGAATCCATTCATAATATTGAATCATCACAAATTATTAATAATGAACATATTTTACCAATAAAAAATATAGAAAGTAATAACCACGAAAGCAGCGTCATACTATCTAAAAAAATACAATTGCCCGACATATTAATTTCTATAGAAAATCTTTATCTAAACAATGCATTCTTAGGATCTGTAAAAGGTAATATAGTTCAACAAAGCAATGACTTATACCTTGAAAATATAACTCTAAATAATGCATCGTCAAGTAGTCATTTAAATGGATTTATGCATTGTCTATTTTGTGATAATAATACAGAAGACAAAATGGCGGCTATTAATATGCATACGAATGTTAAAAACTTTGGGCAATTAGCAACAAAATTTAACCAAGGTGATATGTTTAAAGGTGGTAATGGCTCTATTAATATTAATGCTTACTATGACGGCAATCTCTTAGACTTTAAGAAACAAAATCTGACCCTATACTCCAACATAAATATTGAGAATGGCACATTATTAAAAGTTAAACCTGGAATAGTTGGAACATTTATGGGTGTTGTAAGCCTAGGCGCAATTTCTAGTGTAAATAGCTTGAATTTCAATAATTTATTTGGTCAGAGCTTTCAATATAAAAATCTAATAAGTAATTTTAAAATACATGATAATACAGTTAGTGTAGCTAATATGACATTAAATGGTGATTCAGCATTTATTAAATCATTTGGTAAATATTATATTGATAGCCAACAAATAGACGCCTATCTAACAGTAGAGCCTAAAATGGGAGCAACTATTGCTACAACCGCTGGAGTTGTAACATTGAACCCAATTATTGGAGGTCTTGTATATTTTGCTCAAAAATTAATTGGAGATCCAATCAATAAACTTCTAGCTGTAAACTTTAAAATTACTGGTGACATACATAGTCCAGAAATAAAGCCAACTGAACTTAATGAGCAAATTTTAAATAATTTTAAATCTAGCGTACAATTTATGCCAATTGAAGAAGATAATTAATATACAACATATAAACTTTAAATTTTTATACTAAAATAAAACTAAATATAATAATACCAGCACAGATTACAACATTAGATGTAATCTGCTCTAAAAGTGTTTATGATGCCGCTCCCCAAATAAAAGGCATATACCAAAGTAAAATATATGCCTTTTATTATTAACATATTTTTTATAACCATCTACCAAGGTTTAATTGGTTCTCTAAGATTAAATTATATTTTTGCGTTTTACTCGTAGTAATTTCAATAGGTATGTCTAATAAACTTTCTTGTCTAAATAAAGACAACATAACTATCTCACCATCTTGAATAAAGTTTATTTGACGTTCTAAATTAGTTAATTTTGTGCTATTTATAGCTATTATCAAATCATTAGCTGCGATACCAGACTTTTCAGCTGGTGTATTAGCATAAACATTTTTCACTATATAACCTAATGAATGCTTATCTAATTTCATACCTAAATCAAGTGATACTTTAGGTTTAATGTCGCTCAAGGATGTATAATATTTGCCACTATCTTGATAGTTATTTGCTGTTTGAGTATTTAGATGTAGGCCAAATTTAGCTAATAAATCAACCAGAGGTAACATATCTGTAGTTTCCGTTGCTAACTTAATAAAATCAGATAAGTCAATACCTGTAGCTGCTTTTATAATGCTTGGAATTTCATCTTCATCAACTCCTACTGGATTTTTTTGCCAGTTAGTAAACATATATCGCAAAACATCGTCTAAGCTATATTTTGAATTTGTATTATCACGAATAAGTAAATCTAAGCACATCGCCACTAGAGAGCCTTTAACATAATAACTAACAATGCTATTTGGGCTATTTTCATCTTGACGATAATACTTTATCCATGCAGTTAAACTACTATTAGCAACGCTTTGCTTATTGACTGCATCAAATTTGTAAACATTATTAATTGCATCAATTATAAAACCAAGATACTTCTTTTGATCAATAACACCACTGCGATACATAACTAAATCATCATAATAAGATGTTACACCTTCAAACCACCATAATAATTTAGTATAGTTTTCTTCTTGCAAATTATATGGTGTAAATACTTTGGGTTTTATTCGCTTAACATTCCATGTATGAAAAAATTCATGACTAATTAATCCCATTAATTTTATATAATCATCTTCATTTGTGCCATTTAAATTAGGTAATGCATAACTTGGTGACATTAATAGTGTGGAATTACGGTGCTCTAATCCAGTATATACTTCACCAGATAAATTTAAAATAAATGTGTAGTGCTTATATGGAGCTACGCCACCAAACATTTTAATTTGATATTCACAAACCTTTGTCATATCGCTAATTATACGCTCTTTATCAAAAGGTAAAATATTTCCAGAGAGAATAAGATAATGAGGCGTATTCGCAACGATAAACTCATAGCGCTCTAATAAACCAATTTCAAATGGCATATCTAATAACTCATCATAATCTTTGGCAATAAAACAACCATTTACATTATCAAGCCCAACTGCAACTTGCCACATATCTGGCAGATTATTTGCAAATGTTACGCTATGCTCATTATCTTCAAAACCATCAATAGCTAAACATAAACTAGTTGGATTAAAATACCCACGATAATTATCTAAAAATGCTGTTCTAATACCATATTCATAGGCATATACTTGATAACTAACTTCTACCATTTTACCGGCTTCTAAATTAGTAATACCCCAAGTATTTTTATTTTGTTGGTAAATTGCTCCAAAATTTGTACTAATTTTAATAATATTCTTACTAAATTCTCGAATCATATAACTACCAGGAATCCATGCTGGTAAATATAGATCATGGGTATTTTTGCTCGCCATAAATCTTAAAGTAACATCATAAATATGCTTATTAGTCTGTGGATTTATTATATATTGAATCATCATATTCCCTCAAATTTGCAAATAATTAAGCTATTTTACCATATGGTGATTGTTAAATTTAATCATACATATAATACTAATATAATTGTGTTAAAATATCATCAATATTTCATCATAAATACGTATAAGATAAATTTAAAACATGAAAAATAAACTTATTGCACTATATTCGGGGACTATCTTGCTCATGATGGCATGTTCAAGTACAAATCAAACAATGAAATCATCCGTAAAAAAACCATCAAATCCATTTGATGCGAGCTTAATGGATGCCAACAATTTATGTAATAGCGGTAAATACGATTTAGCGCTAGCACAACTTAAAAAAAGTTATGCCATTGCATCAAATAATATAAAAACTCCCAGCATAAATAAACAACAAGCAATGGTCATAAGTGCTTATGGTGACTGTTATTCAACTCAAGCAAAATATGATACAGCAATTGAAAGTTATGAAGCTGCACTACAGAGCAAATATCCACCTACATCTGGTTATATTGGTATTACTAAAGCATACTTGGAGCAAAATAACTATCCAAAAGCAGCGCTTTATATAAGCTCATATCCAGGAAATGAAAATACAGAAGAAATATTACAATTAAAAATTAAATCACTAACTGGGCTTTTAAATAATGATTATGAGATTAGCTCAAGTAATCGTAAATTACTTCAAGATAAGCTATCTCAACTAAAACAAAATTTAACAAAATTAAATAAAAATCAACAAGTAAAAAGTGTAACGACTCAAAAGCAAAATCTAGCTATTACACCTCAAACAACGGTAACTAAACCAGTTAAAACCAATGATACTATAGTTGATACAAGTCCAACTAAAAATACATTTACCACTACAGATAAATCCTCTGGTATACAAAACTTTCAAGATAGGATTAAAGTATCTAATAATGGTCGTCATTATATTATTATCAACCGTGGAGATACTCTATTCAATATTGCAAAAAGATCCAAACTAACAGAAGATAAACTAATTCAACTAAATAATTTAAAAAATAACTATGTACCACTTGGCATTAGAGTTTACTTAGATTAATAGTTAAATCCATTAAAAAATAAAAAACCTAACTTTAAATATAAGTTAGGTTTTCTATTTTTTATAAATTAATATTATTTAAAATATTCAGCAACAATACGCTTTTTATCACTCTTACCAACTGATGTTTTTGGCAATTCATCCAAGAAAATAATTTCTTTTGGTAATTTATATCTAGTTAAATGCTGTTTACAATAACGATAAACTTCTTTTTCAGTAATTGTGCTTCCTTCTTTACGAGAAACAAAAGCATACACACACTCACCTGTGGATTCACTAGGGCGACCTAACACTGCTACATCTTTAACTTGAGGCAGTTCATCAATCACTCGTTCAACTTCTGCTGGATATACATTAAAACCAGAAACAATAATTAACTCAGATACACGACTTGTAATCGTTAATTGTCCTCTATCATTTATATTTCCAACATCACCAGTATTTAACCATCCATCAACTAGGGCTTTTTTTGTTTGCTCTTCATTACGCCAATAGCCACTCATAACCTGAGGACCTTTAATAAAAATTACTCCATTTTCATTAATATCCAAACATGTAGTTAAATCATTCTGATTTCTAATCTCAATGTGCGTTGATGGTATAGGTAAACCAACACTTCCATTGTACTCATCATCAAAATAGCTCATATTAGTTGCAGGGGAAGTCTCTGTCAAACCATAACAATTAGTTGGGTATGTGCCAGTTGCTTTAAACCAAGCAAGAGCAACAGATGGACGAGTTGCCATACCACCTGAAATACCATATTTATAATCAGGGTGTGGAGTATTTACAAACTCTGGCGTTTCTAGTAATTTATGATAAAGAGTATCTAAACCATTAAACACAGTAAATGGCGTACTATTCATTACTTTCACCATTGATTTTATATCTTTAGGATTTGGAATCATTACATTTTCTGAACCATGTAAACAAAATGTAAATAAATTCGCTGTTAATGAAAATATATGATACAAAGGTAATGCACAGATGACAATTTGAGAATCCAAGCTAGGAACTTGTGGTTCAAGCACACCAAAGATTTGTGCTATATTTGATAAAATATTACCATGTGATAACATCGCACCTTTTGGACGACCAGTTGTTGCACCTGTATATTGAATAAATGCTAAACAATCAACATCAACTTTCTCAAAAGAATTCATCTCTACATCTTGAGTATACATATCCCTAAACGATAAACACTCATGATTAATCGCTGGAATTGTACGTAATACATACTTTTGAACATTACTAATTATAAAACGCTTGACAAACCCATAAGGATCAGCAATATTAGCTTTTATAATATGCGATACACCAAGCTTTTTCAAATCAGATGTTTTATCTGCTAATACATCTAAAACTACTATAGCTTTTGGTTCGCTATTTTGGATGATATACTCTAATTCATCTTTAGTGTACAGAGGGTTAACATTAACCACTACTACACCCATAAGTAGAGCTGCAAATACAACTACAGGATATAGTACTGAGTTTGGTAACATCACACCTAATCTATCACCTTTTACAAACCCAAGTTTTTTTAATTCGTTTGCAAATATTTTTGATTTGTGTTCAAGCTCACCAAATGTTAAAGAGTAGCCTTGGCAAGTAACAGCTTTTTTATGTTTATATTTACCACATGCCTCTAAAAATAATTCACCCATTGAATTATGAGCTAAACTAATTTCATGAGGAATACCATCTTTATAATTCTTAAGCCAGATTTTTTCCATTTGATGACCTTATATACATTTTTCTTTGAGCCGATATTTATCATATAGGGAGACATTAAATCTCCCTACTTCGTAAACTAATTATATAGCTTCTAATATACCAGCAGCACCCATACCGCCACCAATACACATACTAACAATACCGTATTTTCCGCCAGTACGTTTTAATGCATGCAATATTTTAGTAGAAAGGATAGCCCCTGTTGCGCCCAATGGATGACCCATTGAAATTGCTCCACCAGTTGGATTTATTTTATCTGGGTTTAAGCCTAACTCTTTAATAATTGCTAATGATTGAGCTGCAAAAGCCTCATTCAATTCAATCAAATCAATTTGTTCAAGTTTCAAACCAGCTTTTTCTAAAACTTTTGGAATTGCTTTAATTGGACCTGCACCCATAATTTCAGGAGCTAAACCAGTTACAGCAAAACTTACAAAACGTCCAATTGGTTTCAAATTATGCTTTTTAAGATAGTCTTCACTAACTAAAACAAGTGCTGCTGCACCATCAGTCATCTGTGAGCTATTACCAGCAGTTACAGAACCCTTTGTATCAAAAACTGGTCTTAACTTAGCTAAAGACTCTACAGTAGTTTCTGAACGAATTCCATCATCTTGTGAAATAGTTTTTGTTTTAGTAACAAGTTCACCTGTAGCATAATTTATCGTATGTGAATCAATATCAATTGGTACAATCTCTTCATTAAATGTACCATCTTGCTGAGCTTTAAATGCTCTAGCATGACTAGCTGCAGCAAATGTATCTTGCTCTATACGAGAAATATTCCATTTCTGTGCAACTTTTTCCGCAGTAATACCCATACCATAAGCTAAACCAGCATTATCTTCATCTTCAAAGATTTGCGAGCTTACTGAGAATTTATTACCCATCATAGGTACCATACTCATAGACTCAACTCCACCTGCTATAGCCACATCAATTTCACCTACCGCAATGCGGTTTGCTACCATAGCAATAGAATTTAATCCAGAACTACAGTAACGGTTAATTGTAATGCCTGGCGCTGTATCTGGCAAACCTGCCAACAATGCTGAGATACGAGCAATGTTTAGACCTTGCTCACCCTCAGGAAAAGCACAACCTATAACTACATCTTCAATATCATTAGGGTTAACTTTACTGTCAGCCACTGATTTTTTAATAATTTTAGCTAATAGTTCATCTGGACGAACCTTAGCTAATCCACCACGTTTAGCTTTAGTTAAAGGGCTACGTTGTGCTGATACTATATATACATTTTTCATAGATATTCCTTTATTAATTACGTAATGGCTTACCGTTTGCCAACATATACTGAATTCGGTCTGCGGTTTTTTCTGAAGTAGCTAGTTCAATGAATTTTTCATGCTCAAGTTTTAATAACCAATCTTCATTAATTGGAGTTCCTTCATCAACAGCACCACCACACATAACGTATGCCAAATTTTTAGCAATCAATAAATCATGATCAGAAATTTGATTACCTGCGTGTAGGTTTGCTAACATCGCACTAATATTTGCCATACCTTGAATACCAAATGCTTTAATCACTGGTTTAACTGGTGGTAAATAACCTTTTTCTGCTAAGAATTTTGCTTTTTGTTTTGCAACATACAATACTTCCGCAGTATTCATTACTACATCATCGCTTTCGCGTAAAAAGCCCATCTCTTTTGCTTCACGACCAGATGTTGCAACTTTTGCCATTGCAAGATTTTGATAACGTTTAGCAAAATCATCCCAACTATGAGAATGAGCAGCGGCACGTAATGCCATTTCTTTAGACCCACCCCAACCTGGTAGTAAACCAACGCCAGCTTCAACTAGACCTATATATGATTCTAACGCAGCAACTACGGCATCAGAATGTAACATAATTTCACAACCGCCGCCGAATGTAAATCCTTTAACTGCTGCAACTACTGGAATAGGGCTATAACGTAACTTACGAGCTACAACTTGGTGACCTAAGCCAATAATTTCATCAACAGCTTCTTTACCATTCATCATGATTGAAAAACCAAATTCTTCTAAATTTGCACCAACTGAGAATACATCAGCTTCTTGCCAAATAACCATAGAAGAACATTTATCAACAGCTACATCGATTGCTTCAGAAATACCAGTTAGTACATCTTTACCAATTGCACACATTTTTGATTTAAAGCTTAGGATACCAACATCATCGCCGGTTGTCCATAACACTACACCATCATTTTCGTATAATACATGTTTAGTTACATTAGCTGTTTCATTCAATAAACGTAACGGGAATAATTGGCGGTTATATACTGAGTGTAATTTAACTGGTACCAATTCATTTTTAGCAAAATTAAAATGGCTATTATCACCGTATACTTTATCATGTGTAAATACCCAACTAGGTAATGCAACTTTTGATTCTGTTTTTCCTGCTTCAATATCTTCTTTAATCCAATTTGCAACTTTACTAAAACCTGCTAATTGCCAAATTTCAAATACGCCCTCTTTCCAACCAAAACCAGATCGTATTGCTACATCAATGTCACGAACACTATCAGTAATATCACCCATTAATACAGCTGAATAATGGAATAAATCTCTAAATGTAGCCCATAAAAATTGACCTTCAGCTTTATCAGAATTACGCCAAGCATCAAAACGATCAGCCCAAGATTTAATTTTTAGACTATCAAGAATTGCTTGATCTGCTTTTTTATCTGCTGGACGGTAGCTATGTGTTGCGATATCTAAAACTTTGATACCATCTTTTTCTTTTTTAAAGAATCCTGCTTTAGTTTTTTGACCTAATAAATTATTTTCAATCAAAAAATTGTACCATGTAGGTAATGTATAATAAGACTCAAAACCATCTTTACACAAATCTTCCATAGTTTTAACTACATGTTTGAAAGTATCTAAACCAACTACATCAGCTGTACGGAATGTTGCAGATTTTGCACGCCCTAAATTTTTACCAGTAATTTGATCAACTACTTCAAAAGGGATTCCTAATTGTTCAGCATGTTTTAAAACAGCTAAAAGTGAGAAGCAACCGATACGGTTTGCAATAAAGTTTGGTGTATCACGAGCAATAACTACTGTTTTACCTAAATTAGTAACTAAATAACTCTCTAATTTATCTACAACTGATTTATCAGTACCATGGTGAGGAATAAGCTCAACCAATGGCATATAACGAGGAGGATTAAAAAAGTGAATACCACAAAAATTAGATTTAAGACTTGCTGGAAGCCCTTCAGTTAATTTATTAATACTTAGACCTGAAGAGTTTGTAGCTAAAATAGCACCTTCAGCTAAAGATTTTTCAATTTTTTCAAATAAAGCAATTTTCCAATCCATGCGTTCAGCAATTGCTTCAATAACTAAATCACAATCTTTTAACTTGTCCAAATTATCATCATAATTTGCTAATTCAATCATTGATAATGTATTTGAAGCTGACGCCGGATTTGGCTTCAACTTTTTCAAATTCTTCATAGAGTTATCTAAAATAGAATTTGGTGCGCCTGTGTTTGATTTTAAATCAAACAAGACAACAGGAACTAAAGCATTAGCAAAGTGTGCAGCTATCTGTGCACCCATAACACCAGACCCTAGTACCGCGACTTTCCGAAAGTAAATCTTTTTCTGCATTATATACCTCACTGAGTTAAGAAATTCTTAATTGACGTTTCAATGTGTCATATTCTAACATAAAGTACAACAATGAATTATCATTAAATACACATTTAGATTGTGCGCCGCGGCATAGAAGCCACCTACAACACAACTAACGTTACAAAAAACAACGTAATTGCCGAGCACGAATAAAATCAAACACAATTCGTGCTATAAAACAGCACTACAATCATATCATTTAAATAATGTACTTTAGCCATAATGACTACATAATTTAATATATGAATGACTCTTGTAAATTTTAAAATGATTAATGCGATAAAAGTAATAAGAAATAATTAACTTGCGAATAAATTTTTGAAAAATTTATCAACAATAATGGTCACTATGCGATATAACTTCCATAGGTACACAGTATTTTATATTTAGATACTAATAATAAAAGATGCTTTTTTCATTATGTATAAAGATAATTTATACATAGAATTACATTAGTAATCACTAGTTTTTCTAACTAGAATCACTATGCATATAGACATGAATAAAAGCGCCTTAAAGGCGCTTTTATTATTTTTTCTTCTTAGGTGACACTATCATTATAGCGTTACGACCTTCTACTTTTGGCTTAGATTCAACCACCACCAAATCTAACAAATCTTGCTCAGCTTTCTGCAAATAACGCAACCCTAATTCTTGATGCGCCATCTCACGTCCACGGAACTGTACAATAAATTTAACTTTATCGCCATCTTCCAAAAATCGCTTAGCATTTTTTAATTTAATTTGATAATCATGATCATCAGTTACAGGGCGTAATTTTATTTCCTTAACTTGGACTTGCTTTTGATTTTGTTTAGCAGCATGAGCTTTCTTTTGCTCATGGTATTTAAACTTACCAAAATCCATGATTTTACATACTGGTGGATTAGCATTCGGTGAAATCTCAACCAAATCCAATTCTAATTCTTGAGCTTTTCTCATAGCATCGCCAATGCTAACTACACCAAGCTGTTCACTAGTCTCATCTATTACTAGACGAACCTCTGGTACACTAATTGCACCATTAATACGAGTTTGTTTATCAGCGCTAATAGTTTTTCTCCATAAAATAGCTACTTTCACTCTATTATACACTTTTTTGAATATTTGTTAGAATATTTTCGCATTTATTATAAAATAAAAAATCTCAATCCAATATAACAGTTTTTAAAACAATGGAAAAACAGCTATTATTTCAAATGAATACAATCACAAATACCTTTATTATTGATACATTTAAAATTTGCAAATTCATTAATACTATCACCAGAGCTAAGGCATAAACATTGATAATTTCCATTCTCTAACCTAGCTTTATGACAAACTGGCAATGCTCTGATTATATAATGTTTAACAGAACACTTAGATTTTTGCGAATCAATAGCGTATGCGGCATCATTCTTACTGTCAGGATAAAGTGGATATGGAAAAACGGGGCAGTTGCCACTTATGTCAGTATAAGTGCCATGAGAGGATTTCCAACGCTCTAAAAATTGCGCATTCGCCATCATTGTAAGACTTGTGCCTTTTATTTTAGTCTTCCATAAGTAATTAGTAAAGCTTGGTGATGATAGTGAAATAATCATAGACAAAATACACAATGCTATTAAAATTTCAAGCAATGTAAATCCATGATAATTTGCTTTATTCATCATTGAATAATCTCGTTGATAACCTTATAATTCTATTGTGTCGTTTATCTTCGCTATCACCCAAAGTCCTTGAATTTATAGTGTTATGATTATTTATCATAATAATTTCCTGCAATAAAACTCTAGTATCACCGCTTCTACCAAACGCAACAACTGTTATCCGATATAAACGTGCTGAATTAATTAGTATACTATCCAAATCATCAATATCTCGTTTTGATTTATATATAATTAAATCATCATGATTACGTGATTGATTTAAGTAATATATATCATGCTCACTATTTTCATCATTTTGATAAACTCCGCGATAGTCTAAATTAATTGCTTCAAAAATAAATCGTGGATACGTGCATAAAGATTCATCATTAACTGGGTAAAGAATACTGTAATTACTTGCTCTATCATCAACCAATGGAATCAGCTTATCTGCAGATTTAAAAATATAACTATTACAAGGTTGAGTAACTTTTTGCATTACCGATGGTAATAATTTCCAAGGTTGCCAACTATAATCAGAATTAAAACTGTTATTTGCTAAATATATATTCTTTTCAATTGGTTTATAACAAAATCCATTTTGACAACTTCCACTATCTATTGTTTGATTTATACTTTTATCTAACGTAACCAATCGCCTTATATTTAAACAATCCGCATTGGCTAATTGACCTCTAGAGACATTTAGCTTGCTTGCTGCTCCATCACATGAAATAACAGGGCTTTCTAAATTATATTTCAAATCAAATTCATATACATATGATTCAGCATATTTAATTGTTTCATAAGCATACATCTCGGCTAATTTATTATCTACATAACCATTAACAGATTTTTGATGTCCAATTAATATTTTAGAAGTAGAAGATGCTAATATTATCATCAACGTGGAGCACATTAAAACTACTGGTAGCACGTATCCTTTATGTTTACAAATCATTTGCTACCAACTAATCGTTTCTGTTGTTTGATAGACAATATTATTATGTTTAGCAATCAAACTAATCTTCGCGGCAAGAACTCTATCCCAACCGTTACTACACATACTATCATTTGCAAGCATATTGCTGGTACTACACACCATAAACTCATCTATTTTATTACCATTTTTATCTAGTTTCATAAAGCCTAAAATATAATTGACCTTTAACTTAATCACATCATCTAAAACTAATTCAGGTTTAGATAATGTACCTGTATTCTCTAATTGCACCTTGTAAAGCCCTGACTTATCATCATCACCATAAGCAACAAAATAATATGTGGTGTTAAAATTACTTAAACTAATAGTCTGAATATCAGGATCAAAAGCATTATGTGGAATTATAATGTCATCTTTTAATTTTGCCGATGCTAATACTTTAATAAATGGCTGATCTTGCTTTGGACAACCATTTAATGTCAATTTAAGATTAAATTTATTACCGTCGTATCTGACATTATTTGTGTCAGAAAACTTGAGTAAATAGGTTCTACTTACAGAACTCAACATATAAACAGAGGATAACTTATCCAAACCTCCATCACTAAAGTATAAATTATTTAAATAATATTCATCATTACATTTATTTATCAAACAACTTTTGCCTAATTGACATGAAGTATTCTTTTCTTTAAAAATTAATTTTACATCATTGGTACCAAATTGCAATTTTAAGATATCACTATCATTTGTCAATACTAAAACATCACTAATATTATCAAGGTCAGATAAACTACTGCTAATACCAACTCCATTAGGAGTTAACTCACAGAATTTACTATTACTGCATAAAGGACTAGAAGTACTACTTACTTGATATAAGTTATCGTTTTGGTAATGAAAATTAAAATCCCCAAATTTTCCAGACTTTATAACGTCATTTTTAATAACGTGCATAGCTAAATATAAATCTTGATTTCGAGTTAATAACTTGATATTAGTAAGATAAGTTTTATAAGTTTCACTATAGGCTATAAGGATTAATGTACAAATAGTTGCACCAATACATAGTGCAATCATAAACTCTAAAATGCTAAATCCTAATTTATTATTCATTTAGCTGGTACTCGAAGCACTATATAATTATCCCGCATAATTAGCGCTTTATTAATTAATTCATCGCCTTTGATATCCCAAATAACCTTCAAAAATAATGAAGAATTTATATTACCATCACAATTTGGTGAGTCAATTGTTGGTATATGTAATAAGGAGTCATGACAAACTATGGCTTTTATATTAACGTTTGATAATTCATCATCAAAAGCCATATCCATTTTCCATTCATTTATTATATAATACATAAACTCTTCTTTACTGCACAATGATTGAGCACATTTAACAGAACTATCAGAATATTTAGTATAAAAATTATCAGTAAATGGAAAATATGTTTGATTATGATTTTGCGATACTACTCTTAATTGATTTATCATACTATTAGCATAAATCATAACTTTCTGTCTTACCAAAGATTGCCGAGAGTTAGAGATTGTTATATATTGTAACTTAAGCACAGCTAAACTTATAAGTATAGCTATACTCATTGCAATTATAACTTCCAAGATCGAAAACCCACCATTAAATCTCATCGAGCGCACAATTTTGCACAATTTTGAAAATCACTTGCACTTGCTGTACAAAAATTACTAACGCCATACTGATTAATAACAAGAATATTTTTAAATCTAGGTTTCATTGCTTTTTGACTAAACCAAAAGCAATAATAATTTATATCATCATCTTTATTACTATCAATAATAGAGTCTGGATAGACTATATAATAGGCATTATTACTAATAATATTTATGTTACTGATTAGTCCATTCTCAAATAATGCATAACGAACCCTATTTTCTGGGTCATATTTAAATAAATTATCCTTATTAATAAATGCTAGCATTCCTGAGCTCCAATCTTTATTTCTAGCTTTAGCATTGCATCCATGTAAGACATTATTAATGCTTATCTTTGCAGCACATATACTAATTGGCATGCCCAATCTTAATGACTCTGCACGAGCAAATCTAAAACCATCCTCAATTTCAGTTGCAATTGATCGGCTTTGTAACTCAAACATATGATCTCTCATCATTGGTATTGCTAAGTTAGATAAAATTGCAATTATAGATACAACTATCACCAGCTCCCAAATAGTAAATCCACTGTTATATTTCATATACTTTTCAATAGGCAAATAAAAATAGGGGTCATTTTCATGACCCCTATTTTTATAATTATATTAATACATTATGATTCGCAGAATTTGGTTTTTTAGACTAGGCGTAGCAATAAAAAATTAGACGCAGTGTAGTTATACTACATAAGGAAAATTTTTTATTGCTCCAACAACGTATAAAATCCAAAGTCAAAGAATCTCGTTACTTAACTTCTACTTTATGTTTAGCTTTAACACTATCAAAGAAAGCTTTAGTTTGTTCCATTTGTAACTCTTGTTTAATTTGATCTTTTACTTTATCAAATGCAGGAATTTGTGCAGCTGAACCAGCTTTAATATCATTCAATTTAATAATATGGTAACCAAATTGAGTTTTAACCGGTGTAGTTGTGTATTGACCTTTTTTAAGAGTTTTAATTGCAGCAGTAAACTCAGGAACATAGTTAGAACCATCTGACAACCCTAACTCACCACCATTAGCTTTTGAACCTGGATCAATTGAATATTTTTTAGCTAAATCAGCAAACTTAGCACCTTTTTTCAATTGAGCTTCAATATCATTAGCAGTTTTTTGATCTTTAACTAAGATATGAGATACATCATACTGTTGCTGTTTCATAGCAGCAGCTTTCATTTGGTCGTACTTAGCTTTAACTTGAGCATCTGTGATTGGCTTAGCTGATGCTTTATCTTGTAAAATCTGAGCATAAATCATTGGTTTGATTTCATTTAACTTATCTTGATAAGCTTGAGATTTATCTAATCCTTGTGCATTTCCTTCAGCTAAAATAGCTTGTTGCATACCAATTGACTGCAACATTTCTTTTTTGAATTGAGGGTTATTAGCTTGTTGAGCAGCCATCGGATTTTTTTTGATTTGAGCCATTGCCTGGTCAATAATTTTTTGATTAACCGCTTTACCATCAACATACACTGTATCTGCGTTAGCTACAATAAAAGCACTACTTAATAATAATGCAGTAATAATTTTTTTCATCTAAATACTCCTATAAATTTTCAAAATATGTAGCATTCTACCACATCTCCGACAAAATACCATTTTTTTTATAATACGTAGTGAGATAAATCTTCTGATGCAGATATTTCACCAAGTATGTTAGTAACATAAGCACTATCAATTGATACCGAATTTACACCTTCACTATCAAAAAGGAGGCCTTCCAGAAGCTTTTCCATGACTGTATACAGACGTCTTGCGCCAATATTTTCGGTTTTTTCATTGACAGAAAACGCTATTTCTGCCAGTTTAGATATACCATCTACAGAAAACTGTAAATCTAAATTTTCCGTAGCTAAAAGAGCTTTGTATTGTTCTGTTAAGCTCGCATTAGTTTCCGTTAAAATACGCTTAAAATCATCTACTGTCAAAGATTTTAGTTCAACACGGATAGGAAAACGTCCTTGCAATTCTGGTAGTAAATCAGATGGTTTTGCTACATGAAATGCACCTGAGGCAATAAACAAGATGTGTTCTGTTTTTATCATTCCATATTTGGTAGATACTGTTGTACCCTCAACCAAAGGAAGTAAATCTCGTTGCACTCCAGAGCGTGAAACTTCGGCACTACTATTACCACTTTTTATAGCTACCTTATCAATTTCATCTAAAAATACAATTCCATTTTGCTCAACATTTTGTAATGCATTTTGACGTAACTCATCTTCATTAACAAGTTTACCAGCTTCTTCATCAATAACAATTTTAAAAGCATCTTTTACTTTTAATTTACGTTTTTTCTTCTTGCCTTCTCCAGCATTTTCAAACATGCCTTGAAGTTGATTAGTTAACTCTTCCATTCCAGGAGGTCCCATCAACACTGATTGAGCTTTTGCTTGAGCCACTTCTACTTCAATTTCTTTATCATCTAATTTACCATCACGTAACATATTACGAAAACGTTCACGTGTAGAATTTTCTGGAGCATCATCGGCTTGAGCTGTATCACCAAACGTATCACGTGCTGGTGGTAATAAAACATCTAAAATACGATTTTCTGCAGCTAATTTAGCTTTATCTCTATTGCTATCTCGAGCAATCTCACGAGCGTCTTTTACTGCAACTTCAACTAAATCACGAATAATAGAATCAACATCCTTACCTACATAACCAACTTCAGTAAATTTTGTTGCCTCAATTTTTATAAACGGAGCTCCTGCAAGCTTAGCTAAACGACGAGCAATTTCCGTTTTACCAACGCCTGTTGGTCCAATCATTAAGATATTCTTTGGGGTAATTTCACTTCTTAATGGTTCATCAATTTTTTGGCGACGAACACGATTTCTAAGAGCTATTGCTACAGCTTTTTTAGCATCATTCTGGCCGATAATATTTTTATCTAATTCTGCTACTATTTGGCGAGGAGTTAAATCCATCTTCATTCCTACTCATTTAAAAATTTATTTGTTTATATATATGTGCAAAAACTGCTTTTTCAAGCAGTTTAATATTATTTTTACAATCACATGATTTTTATATCAATAAAAAATTACTATTGAAGATCTTTACATAATATATCGTATAAATCCAGTTACGTTTATTTTTTACCAGACTGAGTTATTAAACAGTTACTAAAATATAATCCAAATTGAATAAACCTACATTCAATATACTTATAAGAAATAAATGCAAAAAAACTAGTAAACAAGAAAATCATGATTTTTAAATAAAAAATATCTATATATTGTATAAATATATACACACATATATACATAATTGGCAAATGCAATAAGTATAATGAATACGATATATTTCCATAAAAAGTAAATAGTTTAAACTCCAATATTTTTTTAATTACTCCATTATTATAATAAATGATACTAATTAACCCAAAACTTCCTAACGCGGTCATCAAATCTCTAATTGCTTCATTATAATTTACCACTTGGTATAAACAAAATCTATTAAAATATAATAACAAAAACATTGGAATAAACCAAATATTCTTAATAGCAACTCTCTTTATCGACATCAATAATCCTAGATAAAAAAATACAGTATAAAATAATAAAGCATTAATAAATTTATGTGGAGGAAAAGAGAGAAAAATAATTGCTATGGTTACCATAACTGTTAAAGACAACTTAAAATATTTTTGAGTAGCAACAATAAGCGTAGGCAAAAATATAACTGAAATTACAAGCTCATAAGACAATGACCATACCACACCATTTAATTTATTTGATGGCGCTAAAATTATTGTTGATATTAACAACTTATAATCTAAATATTTAATACTTGGCAACAAGTTATTAAACCAATCACTTAAATACGAAATTGGTTTTGGAGAATAAATAATATAAAAGACTATTGCAAGGAGCATAGAACAATAATATACTGGCATTATCCTAAATAATCTTTTTATTATATACTTTGAATATATAAATATTGTTTGACTATTATTTATTGAGTTACTCAGGACAAAGCCACTTAAAACAAAAAATAATATTACAGCTTCGTGGCCAGCTGCAAATAATTTAAACTCACTATAAATATTACGTTCACTACCATCAATTTGATATAAGTGAAATATTAAAACACTTACTGCAGCAATACCACGAATTGAATCCAAAAATTTAATATGTTGAGTTTTCATTTTTATATGACACAATAAAGTATAGAATAAGTGGCGCTAATAAATAAGTTTCGATGAAGTAATTAGTTGTCATAAATATCATATAACATATTGCACTCATTGATAAATACATATTGTGAGACCTATTCCCTTTTACTATGTACAAATATATTGAATATAATATTATACTGAGACAAGATAGTATCTGCATGATATATAGTAATACTTGAGATTTGGCAAAATAAAAAACTGTTGATAATCCAAAAGTAATATCCGAAGAATAAGGTGAATTATATTCTTTATGTAAAAACATTGCTTTTATAAAATCAGCTAAATTGGTTTGATTTATTCCAATATATATAAGAGAGATTAAAAAACCAATAGCAGTAGATAAAATAAATTTTGTAATAGCCTCAGATTTAGATTTACTATCAGCTAATATTATAAATGGCATTAGTATCCAAGCAAACTGTAAAGTAGAAATAAAAACCCCAAAAATAATAACTTTGCCAGCGTAGTTAAAGTATTGTAAATATAAACAAATTACAATCATTTCTAATAGAAATATTTGATAATACATTTCATGACGCATTAAAAAGTACGGATTAATAACGAATAAACATATTGCACAAACCTGTTCCATAGTAAATTTATTAATCTTATAAGCAATTAATACCATACTTATAATCCAATAAACTAATGTAATAAACCTAAAATCAATATTCCATAAATAAGCAGGTATAAACGAGATCATAGTAAAAGGTAAGTATGGTGGTACTCCTATAGATTCTATACTTTTATGATATGGGCTAAACCCATCATAAAAATGTTGTATAGATAATGATATTGCAGGTAGCATATCAGAGCGAGCTTCGGTCAAAGGAAAATAATAAATGCTTCCCAGATAATGTAAACTACTATATGACGCACAAATCACAAATATCCAAAGAGCATTACATCGTGTCTTTTCTAATTTAATACTTAAAAAGATTACAATGATGGCAAGTATACTTAAAACATATAACATCGTTGGTTGTTGATAAGCAAAACGTAAAAAATGCTTGTATTGAATCAAATCATAAGCAATAGCTACCAAAATACTTAATATTAAATTGAAATTGAATATCTTGTAAAAGAGTGTTTCATTAATAACATTGCCATAACGAATAAAAGACATCAGAAAAAAGCATAACGTTAAGATAAAAAAGCTTATCATACCTAAGCCAATGCCGTATTTACCTAATAATACCCAAGGATATTTACCGCCTATTCCAAGATAAAAAATTGGTGCAAATAGAACTAGTGAAACTATCATACTACTATGTAAATTAGAAACAAATCTCATCATTATGTTATCCATAAAAAATTTTCACATAAAAATCTCCAACATAACCATATAGTTAGATTTTCTCTAAAATTAATCTAGCCACATTAATCCCGCTCTCACGATAAATTTGCTGCATAGATGTTGGACTAGTAATATTTACCTCTGTTAAACAAGTACCAATCACATCAAGTCCTGCAATCATAATCCCTTTATTTTTTAGCCATTTAGCTACTTCATTAGCTATCGTCTTATCGCTATCTGTTAATTTCTGCACTTCACCACGACCACCTACAGCTAAATTTCCGCGAATTTCACCATTTTGGGGAATACGAGCTAAACAATATTCAACAACCTCACCATCTATGATAAAAATACGCTTATCTCCATTTACAACTTCTGGAATAAATTTTTGTACCATAATAGTCTGAGTATAATAATCTGTTAAGCTTTCCAAAATAGCATTTTGATTCGGGTCATCAGCTGCTATTCTAAAAATACCGCGCCCGCCCATCAAATCAATCGGTTTAGCAACACATACACCTTGTTCTTTAATAAATTCTAAAATTGTAGCTTTATCTTTAGCAACTAATGTAGGGGTAATTAGATGTGGGAAATTTAATATAGTTAATTTTTCATTACAATTACGTAATAGCGTAGGATTATTAACTACATTAACACCTAAATTTACGGCTAAATCTAGTATTTGGGTTAAATAATAGTATTCCATATTAAAAGGCGGATCATTACGCACATAAACTGCATCAAAATTTGTCAATGAATACTTACTAAATTTATCAGTTACAGTGTACCAATTCTGTGTTGAATGAATATCTTTAACACCATGTGATAATTGTAGCTTCTCTACATTGACATATGCATGATTGCCAATAGCAAATAAATCTTTAGATTCGGCAACATATAATTCGTACCCCAAATCATAAGCCGTAATAAGCATCAAATAAGTTGAATCACCAGTAATTTTTATTCCACTAAGTGGATCTGCAATAAATAATACTTTTTTCATAATTTTCTCTTTTTTTATTTTATAGGTTATTATACTTGAATCAAACTTTAAACATAATTATCAATTTATAATATCTTATCTAATTCAGCTTTAATCAAATGAACCTGTACTCCATAAACAACTTGTAGATTTTGTTTATTTAATTTTACTATACCAAGTGATTTAGTAGCCTTTATTTTAACTTCATCAATTAAATCGATATCATTTAATACGATTCTTAATCTAGTTAAACAATTATCTATTGATATTATATTATCGCGTCCACCAAGAGCCTCTATTATCATATTTGCTTGGCTATTTTTATCTAGCACTACACTATCATTAGTTTTTTTATCTGAGAATGCACTATCACTTGCACCTATAACAGCATCTGGCACGGCCTCATCTTCGCGCCCTAAGGTTTTCAAGTTAAATTTTAAAATGACTAATTTAAACGTAAAATAATACAATAAAAACCATACAATACCCAATGGTAAAACAAAATACCATTTAGTTTTTGTTCCCTGTAAAACGCCAAACACAACTAAATCAATCAAATTGCCATCAGTATTACCAATAGTAATATGAAGCAATGATGCCATCATAAAGCCTAATCCTGTATAAACAGCATGAATCACATACAAATAAGGTGCCGTAAATAAAAATAAAAACTCTAATGGCTCAGTAATTCCTGCAACTACACAAGCAACTACACCACTAATCAAAACTCCTTTTATTTGTGATCTATTTTCAGGTTTGGCCGTATGATAGATAGCTAATGCAGCACCTGGTAAACCAAATAAAAAGGTTGGCATTTTGCCTTGAGATAAAAATTGTGTCGCCATTGGATTAAATTGCCCTGTCGTATGATCTGCCAATTGGGCATAAAATATGTTTAATGCTCCATAAACCATATGACCATTCACTAACATTTCACCACCAGCTGGAGTAAACCTAATTAATGCAACTAATATATGGTGTAAACCAAATGGCAATAATAATCTTTCGCCCATACCAAAAAAGAATGGAGCAAAAATACCAGTTGATACTAAAGAACGCCCAGCACTATTAATTAAATGAGCTATTGGTGGCCAAATAAATGGTAATGCCAAACCGAACAAACTCATAGTGATAGCAGTAATTATTGGTACAAATCTAGCACCAGAAAAAAAAGATAGCGCATCTGGTAATTGAACTTTATAATATTTACGATGTAAATTATAAACAATTAAACCTGCTATAATTCCACCTAATACTCCCATATCAACAGTCTGAACACCTAATATAAAAGTTTGCCCATTATTTATTAAACTACTCTTATCAGCTAGCAAATTTTGTTGAATTAACATAAAATTAGCTGAGTTATGCATCATATAAAAACCAACTAACCCTGCAAACCCTGCCACGCCTTTTTCATACTTAGCTAATGCAATTGGGATCGCTACTGCAAATAATGCAGGTAAATTTTGAAAACCAAATGCTCCAGTCATGGCTAAAAATTTAGCTATAAATACAATAACACCATTACCCAAAAACGGTATTACCTCAACTAATTGTGGGGTCATTAAAGCAGATCCAATACCAAGCATCAACCCAAGAGCAGATAGTAATGCAACTGGTAGCATAAATGCTTTACCTAAATTTTGAAAAAAATCCATTGAAATAAATTTACGCATTATTTACCCTCTATTTGATTAAATGCTTGTTCTAAATCTGCAATAATCGTACTAGCATCAAATAAACCAAGTGCTAAACGAATTATTATTTTGTCGCTATGAGCCTTAGTAAATTCTAAAACATCTTGTACCATAACTAAATTTTCATAACCACCCCAACTAACCGCAATACTGAATGTTTTTAGGCTATCAATAAACATCTTGATTTTCTTAGTATCTGTAGTTACCAACTGTAACGATAATAAAGAAGTAATCCCTGTTGTTTGTGCTTGATACAGTTCAAGATCTGTATCATTATAAGCTAATGGATGTAAAATATTTTTCACTTTTTCATTTTTTTGTAAATAAGTAACTACTTCACTAGTTATCAAAGTCAATGTTTCTAAACGACTCGGAAGTGTCCTAAGCCCCCTAAGTAAAAGAAATGCATCATTAGGACTAATTACAGAGCCGCCTAATTTATATCCTTCCTTATCAATTTTAGCCAAAATTTCGCGAGATCCTACAACTGCACCAGCTAATACATCACTGTGGCCGCCAGTGTATTTTGAAAGCGAATAAACAGCTATGTCAAACCCTAATAACAATGGTTTTTGCAATAAAGGTGTCATACAAGTATTATCTATAACTGTATATACTCCACGAGTTTTTGCAATACTAGCAATGAGTCTTAAATCAACAACATCAAATGTCATTGTACCAGGTGATTCAGTATAAATAACTCGTGTATTTTCTTTGATAAAGAATTCTAAATTTTTCGTATCAGTTGCTGAAATAACGTCAAAACCAATTCCAAATTTAGATAATACACTTAAATACTCACGAGTAGGTCCATAAATATCATTAATAACTAAAACATGATCACCAGAAGTTAGTAAAGCAAATAAAGTTGCGGTGATTGCTCCCATACCCGATGAAAAAACACGACACGATTCGCCACCATCTAACTTAGCCAATTTATCTTCTAATACCTCAGTTGTAGGATTATTACCACGTGTATAACAAAACGCTTTTATTTCGCGATTTTTGTATAAAAGATAATCATCAACTGTATTAAAATGAAAAATAGAATTTTGATAAATTGGTGTATTTACTGCTTGATTAGGATAATCTTTATCTATCAAACAAACTTCTTTATCTTTAGCAGAAATTTTTGTGTACATGTTGGTTCTTTTTAGAATTTTTAATTAGTTTGTGATTTTATCATGAAAATATGTTTGTAATAATTACGACAATGATAAAATTTGCTTTTCTAATTATCTAAGGGTTGTATTATGTCACTTACAATGTGGAGAAATCATCCAAGCAGTCTAAAAAGATTATTCTTCACTGAAATGTGGGAACGTTTTAGTTTCTATGGCTTAAATGCAGTTTTAGTATTATTTTTAACTAAGTCTGCTCATATACCTGAAAATTTAGCACTTATTATATTTGGTAGCTATGTTACATACGTTTATCTTGCAACAACCATAGCAGGATTTTTAGCTGATAGAATATATGGATATGCAAAAGTTGCTTTTATGGGTGGTATTTTTATTTTACTTGGACATCTAAGCTTAGCATTATCAGTAATAGACTTTAAGATTTTTTATCTTGGATTAGGATTTATCGCAACAGGTACAGGATTACTAAAACCAAATGTATCAATTATGGTAGGTAAATTATATACTGACAGCGAAGAAGATAAACGCGTACAAGGCTTCAACATCTATTATATGGGGATTAATATTGGAGCCGTCATTGCACCTCTATCTGTTGGGTTTGTCGCAGAAAAAATATCATGGCATGCAGGGTTTGGTTTAGCTGCTATTGGAATGACATTGGGGCTAGTTATATTTAAACGTGGTATGAAAAACTTCCCAAGTAATTGCAAAATAGAAAACACTATACTACGCAACAGTAAATTTTCTGGTATAAAACTTGATTATATAGTATATATAGGCTTACTTATCCTAGCTGTGGTTTTTGCAAGTTTACTTGCTAATCCAATTCAATCTACGATTGTGTCTGGTATTTGCTTAATCATTTTGGGTGGGTACATAGTTTTATTATGGCGCAAACTATCAACTGAAGAGCGGAGTAAAGTCTGGATTATATTAGTTTTATCAATTTTTTCAGTTAGCTACTGGACATTATCAAATCAAACAATAGCAAGTTTACCAATTTTCATTGACCGTGTTGTTGATCTCAATTATTTTGGAATGAAAATCCCAGCTTCTAGCATATCAAGCTTTTATTCATTAATTTTAATAACATTAGCTCCAGTTATTGCATGGTTTTGGGGATTTACCAAAAAAATCCAACATGAGCCGGGTTATGCTGGTAAATTTGCTATTGGTTTAACTATGGCAACACTTGCATTTGTCTTTATCATTTTGGGAATTATCGAAGCATCACATATGGGTAAAATGAATTTACTTTGGATACTTGCTTGCTATACACTCTTAGGATTTGGAGAACTATGTATTTCCCCAAATGGTTTAGCATTAGTAACAAAATATGCACCACAAAGTATGTCTGGAGTAATGATGGGGTTATGGTGGATGATAAATGCATTTGCTGGACTGACCGCAGGATTATTAGCACAACTAATTGGCTTTGAAAATACTGAACATTTAGCAACTGAACAACAACTATCAATTTATCAAAATGGGTTTATAAAAGTTTCAATTATTGGTATTATCATTACTGGAATTTTATTTATTATCAGAAAAAATATTGACCGTAAAGGATAAGCATCAACTGCATTTACTATGCTTAAAGACATTGATATAACTAACTCATTTTTAAACTGTACTGCCTTATTCGCTCCTAACCTATTATTTATAGGTGTCGTCGCTCATTTCATTGTACACTTTAATCTGAAGTTAGCTATAATAATATCAAAATATTATATTAAAATTAAAATATACTCAAAATATTTGGGCTTTGAGCAAGGAGTACTGATAAAAAATATGACGACATGTACACTTGGTACATGAGGAATATTTTTTGAAGTATGACACAGTACAAAGCTCAAAGGTGAAGAGTATATAGACAAACAGAATAAGTACTCGCAGTATTTCTATTGTGAACTAGGAATACTGATAAAAAATATGACAATGTGTACACTTAAGTACATGAGGAATATTTTTTGAAGTATGACAACGTTCATGATAGAAAGACAAAGAGTATGTTGTTATTGGCAAACTATGAGGGGCGCTCTGGTACAGAGCTATCTGCACAACTATTAGCAAAAAAAGAAAATGGGCTACGCTCTATTATTGAAGGTATAAAAATTGTTGAAGCAAATCCAGATATACATACAGTAGGTATGAGCTCATGGCCTAATATTTTAGGTGAATTACAACTAGATGCGTCAGTTATGGATGGCAATACACGCCGCACAGGTTCTGTTGGTGCACTCCGCGGTTATTTACATCCAGTTGAAGTAGCCTATCGAATTATGACTGACATCAACCATGAAATGCTAGTGGGTGTTGGAGCAGAAAGATTTGCCCATGAAATTGGTGCAATCACAAATAAAAATGAAACTGAAATATCTATAAATGCTTGGCATAAACATTTAGATAATGCACTAACTTCAAAACAAAAAGAAGATTTCCCTAATGTTAGACTTCTAGATATAAAAAGCGAAGCCATTGATCCTGAAAAAATGTTTGATACTACTATCTATATGAGTATAGATCATGAAAAGCGTATTTCATCAGCAACTAGCACCTCTGGTTGGGGATGGAAATACCCAGGCCGTCTAGGTGATAGCCCAATCATCGGTGCTGGTAGTTACGCAGATAGTCGCTATGGCGCATGTGCATGTACACATACAGGTGAAATGAGTATTCGAGCGGGTACTGCTCGTAGTGTAGTACTTTATCTAAAAATGGGCTTAAGTGTAGTTGATGCTGTATATGAGGCGGCACAAGACTTAGCAGATTTAAAAACTGGGTATTTAGATGAAGTTACAATACACGCGATAGATAAAGATGGCAACTATAAAGTAGTTGGTCTAAATTCTAGCGAAGAAATTCGTTACGTAATATGGCACCCAGAATTAGATAAGCCGATCATTGAATCCGCAGAAATTCTTCGCTTATAAATTAAAAATTATGAGTCGGCATGGCTATCTTTTTCGTGAAGAATTAATCTACCACTACGCTTAGATGTCCAATATGTCCATGCCCACTTTATCATTATCATTAATTTATTATCATAGCCAACTAAATACCAGATATGTACAGCAACCCATAGCAGCCACGCTGGATAACCAGAAAATTTAAATGATTTAAGCTCTGCAACTGCAGCATTTTTACCAATAACTGCCATATTACCTTTATCATTATATTTAAAAGGCTTCATTTTCATACCATTAATTTTATTTTTTAGCAGTTTTCCAATATACTTCCCTTCTTGCATGGCTACAGGAGCAATGCCTGGAAGTGGTTGATTATTTAAATCTATTACATTTGCAATATCACCTAAAACAAATATATCTGGATAATTAGGGATACTTAAATCAGAATTAACCAAAACTCTACCTTGACCATCTTGTTTTGCGGCTGTTTTTTCAGCGATCTTAAAAGCAATTGCAGTTGCTTTCATCCCAGCTGCCCAAATTACCGTATTAGTATAAAAGGTTTTTTCTCCAAACTCGGATGATATTCTTACAAGATCATTTTGAATATCGATAACCCTACTACGGGGTATAACTTTAGCACCCAATTTTTCTAATTGTAATTGAGCTTTTTTTGATAATGAAGGATCATAGGTTGATAAAATCCTTTCAGATCCTTCAATCAAAATTATTTCAATATCATTAGAAGTAAAATTATGAAACTCATTGCGTAATGTACTATGAGCTAATTCACATAAAGAACCTGCAAGTTCAACCCCAGTTGCACCACCACCAATAATAATAAAACGTAATAATGTTTTTTTCTTTTCAATATCTTTTTCTAATTCTGCTCTCTCAAATGCTAATAAAATTTTATTACGTATTTCAAGAGCATTTTCCAGTGTTTTTAATCCTGGAGCAAATTCTGCCCAGTGTTGATTACCAAAATAATTATGTGTAACACCGCTACTAACTATTAAAGTATCGTAATCAAAAATCTCCTTATTTGCAATAACCTGCTTCTTCTCAAGATTAAAATCTGTAACTTCAACATTAAATATTGAGATGTTTTTTGCTCCAGTTATAGCATTTCGTAAAGTAAAAGAAACATCTGTTTCGGTTAGACTGGTAGTAGCAACTTGATATAGTAATGGTTGAAAAAGGCTAAAATTTCTTTTATCTAGCAATGTTACCTGATAATTACTATTACGTAACTCCCAAGCTGCAGACAAGCCCGCAAATCCACCTCCAACAATAACAGCTTTTTTCTTTTCCATAACAATTTCCTTATTTATATCAGTATTAGCTGTGAACATCACAAATTATAAACATCATAGATAATAATACTAATCTAATAATTTAGAATACTTTAGTAAGTTTAGCACTATATTAATCAGAACATGCACAATGTTAATAACTGATAAGATAATAATACTATAACATCATCATAGAAATATATTTAACCATAAGACCATATAAAAAAAGAAACCTGATATAATTAAAAGCTCAAAATATATTACCGTATAATTTGTATTTTTGCTTAAATTTTAAATATCGAAAGAATAAAACCAAAGAAAACATGCCGAATATAAACCTAACACAACTACCACCACTTAGCTTATATATCCATATACCTTGGTGCGTAAAAAAATGTCCATATTGTGATTTTAATTCACACGCTACAAAAAATAATGAGATACCAGAAGAGCAGTATATTGATGCTCTGATTCGTGATGCAGAATCAACACTCCCACTAATCTGGGGGCGACAAATCCAGACTATATTTATTGGCGGTGGCACCCCAAGTTTATTTAGTGGTAAGGCTATTGATCGACTAATAACTAATCTACGGATGCTTTATAATCTATCGCCATATACAGAAATAACTATGGAAGCAAACCCTGGCACAGTTGAGCAACAATATATTGCAGAGTATCGTGATGCAGGAGTTAATCGCATTTCACTTGGGGTTCAATCATTCAATGATGTACAACTTAAAAATCTTGGTCGCATTCATAATAGCCATGAAACAGATTTAGCGATCAAAAAAGTTAAAGACTGCTTTGATAACTTCAATTTAGATATTATTTATGGTCTGCCCAATCAATCTATTGAAGATGCTGTATATGATATTCAAAGAGCTATTGACTATCAACCAACGCATATTTCAGCCTATAATCTTACTATTGAACCAAATACAGAATTTGCGAAACGCACTCCCAAAGGTATTCCAGATGATGATATTTGCTTTCAAATGCAAGATGAAATTATTGAAACATTAGAAAATAATGGCTATGAACGTTACGAAACATCTGCCTATTGCAAAAAAGGATTTAATGCTCGCCATAACTTAAACTATTGGGAGTTTGGCGATTACCTTGGAATTGGTGCTGGAGCTCATGGAAAAATTAGCTTTCATGATCGCATAATTCGCCAAATGCGTCATAAACATCCTGCTAAGTATATGGAATCAATTCTAACTGGACAACACATACAAACAAGTAATGAAATTGCTACTAAAGATTTACCCTTTGAATTTATGATGAATGCATTACGCTTAACAGGTGGATTTAAAACAACACTCTTTACAGAAACTACGGGTCAAGCATTTAGTCAAATTATTCCTCAGCTATTACAAGCACAGCAAACTGGCTATATATTATTAGATGGCAATAGTGTTATTCCAACAACAAAAGGAAAAGACTTTTTAAATAATCTACTCGAGACATTTTTGTAATGGTGCGTTGCAATAAATGCTATAATTAGTATACAATACAATTCAGATTTTTTATAAAAGGAATAGTTTTGATAGTTTTAAGCATTTACCATCATGATGATTATATAGCTTATAATCTTTATAAAGTATATGGTAAGAAGTTTATTTTGACAGAGACTCATAATATTTATGAAGATAGAAACAACCTCATTGCAACAAAACGCATTATTGGTAAAAAAAACATCATTTCTAAAGTATTACAACAAGATTTTCAAGAAACCATGAATTATGAAATCATTGTTACGCATATAGCAGATCTAATTAATACTCCTGATATAATATTACATAAAATTAGCAATGGATATCGTGAATTTGGCGAAATTAGCCGAATAAATGATGACTCTATTAATAAACTTGGTCAAATATATAATTCATTAACTCAAAATAACGAGTTATCTTTATCTCATAAATTAGTTACATTTTTTAGTAATACTAAACATTATGCTTGTTTTGATGATAGTTTCAATGATAAAAATAATTCACTAATTAGTAGCAAATGCTTAAACTTTAAAAGTATAACTCATAAACTCAGTGACATTACCACCAAAAAAACTACTAAAGCAAAAGTGATAATAATCCATACGGACAAATCTGCACATTTTATAACTGGCATAAAAAACCTGATTAATTACTCTTTTGAGTTAATTCCATATGTATCAGAACAATTAATATCTAGTAAAGTAATTGCTAATAAAGTTTGTAACGCGGCTATTGAAATTGGCGGACTAGATATTTTAATATTTAGTGGTAATGAAACATATAATAATGCTAATCTACGTGAGCAGATCTGTAAACATCTCGAGTGGATTGGTATAAGCATTAGTAATAAACCAAACAAAAGTAATACGACAAAACTACATAAAAAATCCAGCTCTATACAAGTATTTACGCTAAATCCAGAACCTGAATTAGCAATGCTTGATATGTTAGGTGAGCGCCTGTAGTACAATACATACAGATATAAGTCCATGAAAAATATTTTTGAAGTATGACAACCGATACATTCGAAAGACAAAGAGTAATAAAAGTAATGAATATTTTAGCAATTGATACCGCCAATGAATATTTATCATTAGCAATACAAACTACAGATAAAATATATAAATACCAAAATAAGATTGGCAATAAACAGTCAGAATTTATTTTGCCCACCATTCATAATTTGCTAATCGAGGCAAACATTGGTATAAATGATATATCTGCAATTGCTTATAATGCAGGACCTGGTGGATTTACAGGCCTAAGAATAGGACTTAGCACTTCATTAGCATTAAGTTACTCTATTAACTGCCAGTTATACCCTATTCATATGTTTCAAATATATGCTTATAGTATTAGTACGTCTCATCGTTATAATATCATTGCATTAGATGCTAAACTTGGGCAACTATATATTGCTATTTTTGATAAACAATTACTATGCTATGCTGTTAATCCAATATTAATTAATCCAGCGCAAATAAATGAAACAATTACATCATATTCCAATAATAGCGTCGTTATTGGTAATGGATGGAATCTATATAAACAAAATATTAAACCAGATTTATTCGATCAAATTACATACTTAGAAAGCGGATATCCAACTGCTGATACTTTATTTAAAATAATTAATACTGGGTTAATTACACCATGTAAGACTCAAGAAGCAGAATTACTCTATTTAAGAGATAAGGTTGCTCTAAGTCTCGAAGAACAATTATTGAATAAGCAAAAATGAATTTCCATTACTTAACTAAAGATGAAATAAATATAATTGTAAATATTGACAAAGAATCAAATAAAACCCCTTGGTCATTACATGATTATGAAGAATCATTTAAAAACCCGCATCATTATTTTGTTGGCTACAGTATAAATAATAAATTAATTGGCATATGTGCATATAGCTTAGTTATAGATGAAGCAGAAATTTTACAAATCGTTATAGAAAAAGAGTCTCAAGGTAATGGGTATGGATATCAATTATTAAATCACGTATGTAATTTAGTTATAGCTCAAAAAGCCACACAAATATTTCTTGAGGTTATGGTAGGCAATACAAATGCAATTAATTTATATCACAAGTTAGGATTCAATATAATTGGTAAGCGTAAGAATTATTATCGTGTAGAAGGTAAAAGTATTGATGCTATTTTAATGGCAAAAACTTTAATAGGTTTTGATTTATCATGAAAACTGTTGATTTACTATTTAAAACATTATGGATTCCTGATAAAAATAAACTATCTGAATTAAAAGACTCAATTAATCTACAGATAGACTATGATAATCTAAGCACATTAAATCACAGTGAAAGCAAGACATTAAATAATACTTTGGACACTATTAAAGTAATTGCTACAAATCAACCAGCTAAACTTATTAATCATGAATCAGTAGAAGCTGTAAAAGATCATGTCGTACAAATAAATAAGATGGTGGTACAACATACACAAAAATCATCATCAAAATTAACTTGGGAAGAACTAGAATATCAAGCCAAAAATTGTCATGATTGTGACTTATGCCATGATAGAAAAAATGTAGTTATAGAACGTGGCAGCCGTAATGCTAAATGGATGTTTATTGGCGAAGCTCCTGGAGAACAAGAGGATATACAGGGTAAGCCATTTGTTGGTGCATCTGGACAATTATTAGATAAAATGATACGTGCTATGAAATTAAATCCGGAAACTGATGTCTATATAGCCAATATAATTAAATGCCGCCCACCACAAAATAGAAATCCAGTTACACAAGAAATTGAACTATGTAAAAATTACATATTAAACCAGATTGAACTCATTCAACCAAAAGTCATTATTCTGCTTGGCAGATTTGCTATTCAAACTATTTTATCAACCACAAATGCAGTTGGTAAATTGCGTGGAACTATACATAAATTTAACAATGAAATACCAACTATTGCAACATATCACCCATCATATTTACTGAGAACTCCAGATGCTAAACGTGAGGCATGGAATGACTTACAATTAGCCATGAAAACATTCTCTGATTTAAGTTAGTAATTATCTATCAATTAATGATAAATACTTAATACAGAAACTAATGCTCAACGAATTTTCTTCATAGACACGAAGTCATGATAAAAATTGCGCCTACATGTACAAATTGTACATAAGAAGCAATTTTTGAATGACGACAAAGTATATGAAGTAAAGTCTAAGAGCATTATGAGTAGCGGCGTTTACGATCTATAGACAGTAAAATTCCAAAACCAACCATAAGTACGATGGTTGCCGTTCCACCATAACTAATTAAAGGTAATGGTACACCAACAACTGGAAATATGCCACCTACCATACCCATATTAATTAATACATATGAAATAAAAGATAGTGTTATACTTCCAGCCAGAGTCTTAGCAAATATCCCATCAGCTAGACGCATGATCCTAAGCCCTCTAAGAGCAATCAATAAATATAATGTTAATATACATGCAACGCCTATATAACCAAACTCTTCAGCAATAACTGTAATCACAAAATCAGTATGTTTTTCAGGAATAAAGTTTAAATGAACCTGCGTACCGTGCAAATAACCTTTCCCGAAAAGCCCACCAGCACCAATGGCAATAATGCCTTGAATAATATGATATCCCTTCCCAAGAGGATCTGATTGTGGATCTATTAAAGTCAAAATTCTATGCTTTTGATAGTCATGTAATAAAAACTTCCATGCTAGTGGACTTGCAACTATTAAAGAAATAATACTATATATAATAACTTTCCATGGTAGTCCTGCAATAAATAATATAAAAAAACCAGATAAAAAAACTAATATTCCAGTACCTAAATCAGGCTGCTTAGCTATCATTAAAAATGGTATTGCAATAATTATAAAACCAACGAAATAATCTTTGTAACCTAAAACAGTATTTTTAATAGACAATACATATGCCACCAATAAAGGAACAGATATTTTACATAACTCAGAAGGTTGAATACGAATGCCTATATTTAACCAACGTCTAGCGCCATTGACCTTAACACCCATTACTAACACAAGAGCAATTAAAATTAATGAAATAATATATAAAGGTATAGCCATTGACCTGATTTTACTTATCTTAATATTTGCAATAATCAGCATGATTACAAATGAAATGCCAAGATATGCTATATCATTATATATGCGATCCATAAACTGATCATTTGCGGAATATTGAGTAAAAATATTACAAACAAATAAGATCAATATGAAACAGATTAAGAGGTAATCAAAGTTTAATATATAATTAATAAACTTCCTAAATTTACTCGGAGTCAGATTGCTCATTTAAATCACCTTGCTCTTCTTCTTGAAGATCGTTATCAATAACATTATCTTCATGTTTTATTGGATTTACCTGCTCTTTTTCAGGTTTAAATTTCTTATATGTTGGCTCTAATACAGCACTTTCATTACTAACAACTGAATGCTTAAGTAAATAGGTATCAAATACTTGCCTTACTATCGGGCCTGCAACAGCTGCTCCAAAACCTGCATTTTCAACAATTACTGCAATAGCTATTTTAGGGTTTTCCACAGGTGCATACGCAATAAACCAAGAATGATCTTTATATTTTTCACCACTAAATTTAGATTTACGACTTCCTTGCTGTAATCCAACAACCTGTGCAGTACCTGTCTTTCCAGCCATAGAATAAGCCGCCCCAGCGCCAACTCTCTTACCGGTTCCAACTTGCATAACACGAACCATTCCATTTTGTATTAACGTTAAATCTGATTTAGAGATTGGAAGATGACCTGCTGATTCATTATAAGTATAATAAATAGATCCATCTTTTTTTAATATTTTATCTAAAAAATGAGGCCTTCTAACTGTGCCACTATTAGCTAAAATAGACGTTGCAAATGCCATTTGTAACGGCGTATAATGATTAAATCCTTGTCCCACCCCCATAGTAACACTATCTGCAGGCAGCCAATTTTTTTGATATGGATTTTTTGCAAAGCGTTTAGCCTTCCAAGCACGTGATGGTAAAAGGCCCGTATTCTCTTGTGGTAAATCTATTCCTGTTTTAGCTCCAAAACTAAACATAGAAAGCGTTTTATTCATTCTGTCAACACCCATATCTAAGCCCAGTTTATAAAAGAAGGCATCAGATGAATGTGCTACAGCATCAACAATATTAATATTCCCAAGTACCTCATCTCCACTATTTCTAAACCGATGAGTAGATCCAGGTAATGTAAAATATCCTATATCATTAAAACGATAACTTGGAGAACGAACTCCTGCATATAAAGATACTGCAGCTAAAAATGGCTTAAATGTTGAACCTGGTGGATATGTACCTTGGCTAGCCCTATTCAATAACGGGTTTCTATCATCTTCACGTAAATCTTCCCAATCACTAGGACTAATACCATCCAAAAATAGATTTGCGTCATATGATGGTTTCGAAACAAAAGCTAAAACTCCGCCAGTTTGTGGATCTATGGCAACAATTGCACCTTTTCTACTACCTAAAAGCTGACTTGCCTTTTGCTGTAACCTATTATTAATAGTTAATTGTAAGGCATATCCATCTGTTGCTGGCGTATTTGCTATTAAACCTACCTCATTCCCATATGCATCAGTTCTAATAACTTTTTTGCCCATAAAGCCTCTTAAATCAGATTCGTAATATTGCTCTATGCCACTTTTACCAAAATAATCATTTGACATATAATTTTTTTCATTACCAGCTGATTCTATTTTGCTCTTATCTTTTTGACTAATTCGACCGACGTAACCAATACTATGAGCATATAAATCTTGAAATGGATAATATCTTTTAGTATGCCCAAATACATTTAAATTTGGCATTTGATAACTATCAGCAACAAGTTTAGCAACTTCTATATTAGATAAGCCATCTTTTATAATAACCCAATCATAGTTTTTAGAAATATTTAACTGCTTATAATAATTTTTTTTGTCAAATGCTGTAAGATTTATGCGAGATGATAAAAAATCAAAAACAGATTCAATATTATTTCGTGAGTATTTAGGCAAAATAGCAACTGCATAAGATAGCTTATTATCTGCCAAGATAACGCTTTCAGAATCCATTATAACGCCACGAGTTGGTTGGGTTGCAACAACAGAAGAATAGTTATTTATAGACTTTTGTAATAATATATTATGATCTGAGACTTGTAACCATGCATATCTTAGTGCTAATACTAATAATCCGCATATAATAAATAAATACGCGGCAACTACTCTTGATTTATTCATAAAATAAAGAATTAGATTTATTTTTTTTAGCCAATGCATGTACAATTAATTGTACTATTGGGAGAACAACAAATATTTGAAATAATAGACTCGTTACAGAAAAAAAGACTTTCTTTGTAATAAAACCTATCAGCACTATTATAAAAAATAATAGTAGATAATAGAATACAGCTATCACAAATTTATTTAATGGATTAGATATTCGGTAAAAGTTAACTATTTTATCTGACATGATGCTAATCAACACCATACCTATAAGATGTGTACCTAAGTACCAATGACTAAGCAAATCCGCCAAGAGGCTTAAGCAAATTAAAAACAACCATGAATAAGAGCCTAATAATAGTGCAATTACTAATACAGCACCAAAAATATCTACATAAAAAATAGTAAAGTTATTTACCATAAACTGTGTAAATACCGCAGCCAATAACATAATTAGATATTTTAAATTATTTTTCATTCTTTGTGTAAAACCAAAACATACTGCATCGCATTATAATTTACGACTGGTACGCAAACTGCATTATTAAAACCATTATTTTCATAAAAAATTTTGGTAACTTTCGCTACCGGAATTCCCATCGGATACGTATCATCTAAACCAGTTGTTTCTAGTATATCACCAACTTGTAAATTATCACTCTTATCAATATAGTTTACTATAATAGAATTATGGCCTCCACCCTGCGCTAACATTTTAGCTTTTGTTGTTTTAGATTGTAAGTAAATTTTAAAATCAGGGTTGGTAACAAACATTAATTGTGCACTAGCTTTATTAACGCTATTAATTTGACCAATTACTCCATCTTTGTTAACAACTGCATCACCCAAATTAATATTTTTATTGCTACCAATATCGATTAACACTTGGTTATTAGCAAAAAAATTCACATCCAAAATAGCTTTTGCAATTGTTTGCTGAAAATTATTGTATACTACATCATCTTTTAACATACTAGCATTTTTTATTTCAATATTTTGATTTTGGCTTTGTTGTAACATAACAGAATATTGTTCTACTTTTTTCTGCAAATCAGCATTTTCTTTAGCTAACTCACGTTGCTGCTGCGTATTTAGAATTAGCAATAGTGGATAATTTCTAACTCTATATATAGATAAAGATACTTGCTTCTCAATAAATATCGTTACATAATCACGTGCAAAACCTACAAATGAAAATTTATCCAAAGAAATAAGGCCTATACCCAAAAATATAAGCCAGAATCTATAGAACCTCATTATCTTATGCGATTAAAATAAATCTTACTATTAGTTAAATGCTCTAAAGACATTCCACATCCTTTTGCTACACATAGTAATGGTTCATCTGCAATAGTTACTTTAAGTTTTGAAATATCTTCTAATAAGGTATTTAATCCTCTCAGTAGAGCTCCACCACCAGTTAAAACAAATCCGCTTTCCATTAAATCAGCTGATAATTCTGGAGGAGTTAGCTCTAAAGCTTGCTTAACTGCAACAACTATTTGCTCTAAAGGATCAGTTAGGGCTAAACGAAGCTCTTCTGATGTAATTTCAATTTGTTTTGGTAATCCATCATATATACTACGTCCACGAATAACCATACTCTCTTTAACATCAGCACTAGGATGAGCGGATGCTATTTGTTTTTTTATAGATTCAGCTGTAGAATCACCAATCAATAGACCATGCTTTGAGCGAACATAGTTAATAATAACTTCATCAAAGCGATCTCCTGCTACTCGAATTGAGTTAGCATATACTAATCCACCTAATGAAATTACGCCGACTTCTGTGGTACCACCACCGATATCAATAATCATAGATGCCTTAGGAGACTCTACTGGTAAATTTGCTCCAATAGCTGCCGCCATAGCTTCTTCAATAATTTCCACATGTCGAGCACCAGCAGCCAAAGCTGAATCTTTAATTGCTCTACGCTCTACCTGTGTTGAACCACAAGGAACGCAAATAACTATAGTAGGAGGAAATGACATAATTGACTGCTTAGATGATTTTTTAATAAAATATTTTATCATCTGTTCAGTAATATAAAAGTCAGCAATAACGCCATCTTTCATTGGGCGAATAACTTCAATTTGACCAGGAGTTTTACCAAGCATAGTCTTAGCTTCTTGACCAACCGCAACAATTCGTTTATTAATTCCATTTTTATCTACAGCAACTGCAACCATAGAAGGTTCATTTAGAACAATCCCTTTACCATACGAATAAACAATTGTATTTGCTGTGCCTAAATCTATTGCAATACTATTTGAAAATAAACTTAGAAATCTTTTAAACATAACATATCCTTAATATATTTATCACTTAGCTTCTATTAGTGCTTTTGCTGTATCTAACATACGGTTTGAAAAACCCCACTCATTATCATACCATGCAAATACTTTAACAAGGTTGCCATTAACTCTAGTTTGAGTTGAGTCAAATATAGAAGATTCTACAGTATGATTAAAATCAATCGAAACTAAAGGATCTTTATTATACCCTAAGATACCTTTTAAAAATCCATCCGAAGCATCTTTAATTAATTTATTAACTTCTTCTTTAGTTACTTCTTTTTTTGCTGTGAATACTAAATCAACCAATGACACATTAATCGTAGGCACACGAATAGCTAAACCATCAATTTTACCCTTTAATTCTGGCAACACTAAACCAACAGCTGCTGCTGCACCTGTCTTAGTAGGAATCATAGATGAAGTAGCAGAGCGCGCACGACGGGCATCTTTATGATAAACATCAGTTAAATTTTGATCATTTGTAAAAGCATGGATTGTAGTCATTAAACCATTTTCAATACCGATTGCATCATTCAATACTTTTGCAACTGGAGCTAAACAATTTGTTGTACAAGAAGCATTTGAAACTACCTGCATTTCTTTAGTTAAAATATTATGATTAACGCCATAGACTATAGTTGCATCAACATCATCTCCTCCAGGAGAAGAAATAATAACTTTCTTTGCGCCTGCATTTATATGAGCCATCGCTTTAACTTTAGATGTAAATGCGCCAGTACATTCCATAACTACATCAACATTAAATTCTTTCCATGGTAACTTTGTAGGGTCTCTTTCTGCACAAAATGGGATAAATTTACCATCAATATTTAGACCATTTTCTACGGCTTCAACCTTATATGGGAAAAATCCTTGCACTGTATCTCTCTGAGTTAACAATGCTTGCACCGATAAATCAGTTCCTGTTGCATTTACTGCAACAATCTCAAACTCATCAGTTCTATTAGTTTCATATATAGCTCGTAATACATTTCGACCAATACGTCCATAACCACTAATTGCAACTCGAATCTTAGGCATTTTTATCTCCATTACAAATTTTCTCTATAATTGTATCTACGGTAAAACCAAAATGTGTAAATAATTTACCAGCAGGCGCTGATTCACCAAATGAATCCATACCAATAACAACCCCATCAATACCAACATATTTATACCAAGTATCTTTAACACCAGCTTCAATAGCAACTAATTTTTTAGCACCGCTTAACACTGACTTTTTATACTCAGGTGACTGTTTATCAAAAACATTTGTTGATGGCATCGATATTATTCGCACAGACTTACCTAATATATTTAGTTTATCAGCAACCGCTAAAGCTAGTTCAACCTCAGATCCAGTTGCAATTATTGCATAATCTGGATTTACACCAGCATCTTTGATGACATACGCACCTTTAGATATACTTGCAACTTGTTCTTTATTTCGTTCAATAAATTTAAGGTTTTGGCGAGAAAAAACTAATGATGTTGGAGTTGTAGTATTTTCAATAGCACTACCCCAAGCTACCATTGTTTCAACAGTATCACAAGGACGCCATACATTCATATTAGGGATAAGTCTTAATGAAGCTATCTGTTCCACAGGTTGATGTGTAGGACCATCTTCGCCAAGCCCAATTGAATCATGCGTATATACAAAAATTGGCGCAATCTTCATAAGACTTGCCATTCTTAATGCATTACGCGCGTATTCAGAGAACATTAAAAATGTACCACCAAATGGTCTTAATCCGCCATGTAAATAAATACCATTCATAATCGCAGACATACCAAACTCTCGCACGCCATACGAAGCATAATTACCAATAAAGTGATTACTCTCATCTAAAGAGATAGCATCTTTCCAACGTGTCAAATTTGAGCCAGTTAAATCAGCTGAACCACCAAAAAATTCTGGTATATGTTTAGAAAAATATTCAATTGAATTTTGCGAAGCTTTACGCGTTGCAATTGTTTCTTTTTTCTCATTTGCGTCTTCAATAGCAGATGACAAAATTTCTGACCAATTATCTGGCAACTCATGATTATGACAACGAAGCAATTCATTAGCTAATTCATGATGACGAGATTGATATTCAGTAAACATTTGATTCCACTCATTCTCAGACTGTAATCCTTTACCTTTGCAATCAAAATCAGTATATACATCATCAGGAACCTCAAATGGAGCGTAACTCCAATTTAGCTCTTTACGAACTAGATCTAGTTCACTAGTACCTAAAGGAGATCCATGACATTCTTCTTTACCAACTTTATTTGGTGAACCCTTACCTATTTTTGTTTTGCAAATAATTAAAGATGGCTTATTGTGTACCATTTTAGCTTTACGTACTGCTAAATCTAGTTCTTCAACATTATGTCCATCAATAGGACCAATTACTTGCCAGTGATATGATTCAAAACGTTTATGAACATCTTCATTAAACCAAGCCTCTACTTCACCATCGATTGAAATACCATTGTCATCATAAAAAACAATTAACTTACCTAGCTGCCAAGTACCAGCTAATGCACATGCTTCATGAGAGATACCTTCCATAAGACATCCATCACCAACAAAGGCATAAGTATGATGATCTATAACATCATAATGTTCTCGGTTATATTTATTTGCTAAAACTTTTTCTGCCAATGCCATTCCCACGGCATTAGTAATCCCTTGACCCAAAGGACCTGTTGTAGTTTCTACTCCTGGAGTATAACCATATTCAGGATGCCCGGGTGTTGAAGAGTGTAATTGACGAAAATTTTTTAAATCATCAATTGATACTTTATAACCTGTTAAATGTAATAAGCTGTAAATAAACATTGAAGCATGACCATTACTCAATATAAAACGGTCACGGTTTATCCAATTTGGGTTCATTGGGCTATGACGAAGATGATCTCTCCATAAAGTAACACCCATTTCTGCCATACCCATAGGAGCACCGGGGTGTCCTGATTTAGCTTTTTCAACTGCATCAGCAGACAACATTCTTATAGCATTAGCCATTAGAGCATAATTAGTCATTCTATTATGTATCCTTACATACTTATTATTATATATCTATAACTAGCAACAATTTTACCATAGTAAAATGGCTATACAGACTATGTCCGCATGCCATTTTACTATAAATTTAATAATATTTCTTAACGTTTCATCGCATCAAAAAAATCACTATTATTTTTTGTTTCACGTATTTTTTCTAAAACAAATCCGCTTGCTTCAATTGATTGTTTATCAGCTAAATATTTACGTAAAACCCATAACTTCTGTAAATTATCTTTACCTAATAACAACTCTTCGCGTCGTGTTCCTGAACGTAAAATATCAATTGCTGGGTAAATTCTTCTTTGCGCAATTTCACGATCCAAGTGTAACTCCATATTACCAGTTCCCTTGAACTCTTCATAGATAACATCATCCATGCGAGAACCAGTTTCTACTAATGCCGTTGCAATAATAGTTAATGAGCCACCTTCTTCAATATTACGAGCTGCACCAAAGAAGCGTTTTGGACGATGTAAAGCATTAGCATCCACACCACCAGTTAATATTTTACCAGATGCCGGAGCAACAGTATTATAAGCTCTAGCTAAACGAGTAATTGAATCTAATAGAATAACAACATCTTTCTTACTTTCAACTAAGCGCTTTGCCTTCTCTATAACCATTTCTGCCACTTGTACATGACGAGCAGCTGGTTCATCAAATGTTGATGAGACAACTTCACCTTTGACAGAACGTTGCATTTCTGTAACTTCTTCTGGGCGCTCATCTATTAAAAGTACAATTAACTCAACTTCTGGATGATTTGCTGTAATTGAATGAGCGATGTGTTTTAGCATAACAGTTTTACCTGTTTTTGGAGGAGCTACTAGTAATCCACGTTGCCCTTTTCCTATTGGAGAAAATAGATCTATTATACGCCCAGTATAATTTTCTTCACCTTTAATATCTTGCTCTAAATATAATTGTTGTTCAGGAAATAACGGTGTCAAATTCTCAAACAGAATTTTATGTTTATTACTTTCTGGAGTATTACCATTAACCTTATCTACACGAACAATCGCAAAATATTTTTCGCCTTCTTTTGGCATGCGAATTTCACCATCAATCGTATCTCCAGTTTGCAAGTTAAACCGACGAATCTGACTTGGACTAATATAAATATCATCATGGCTTGCTAAATAAGATGTATCAGGAGAGCGTAGGAAACCAAATCCATCCTGCAAAACCTCTAACACACCACCACCTTGAATATTTTCACCTTTTTCAGCAACTTTTCGCAAAATTGCAAAAATTAAATCATGCTTACGTAAACGACTAGCGTTTTCAATATTATGACCTGCGGCCATTTCTAATAATTGAGCAACATGAAGATCTTTGATTTCTAATAAATGCATATAACACCTAAAAATTTAATTGTGATTATTTTCACTTAGTTTCTAATTAATTTTGAAAAATAGAATATATTTGGAGAATTTTTGGATTTGGAACTTAGTGAATTGATTGATTATAAAAAACAAAATGATTATCTCTAATCGAGATAATCATTTTAATTCATATTATAGACTGCTGTCAATAAAAGCTGACAATTGTCCCTTTGGTAATGCACCAACTTTTGTGCCTACAACTTGACCATCTTTAAATAATAATAAAGTTGGGATACCGCGAACACCGTAAGTTGCAGCTGAAACATTATTTTCATCTACATTTAACTTAACAATCTTCACCTTACCTGCATACTCTTTAGATAGTTCTTCTAAAATAGGAGCAACCATACGACAAGGTCCACACCATTCAGCCCAAAAATCAACCAATACAGGAATTTCAGACTTTACAACATCTGCTTCAAAAGAAGCATCCGTGATTTGTATTAAATTACTCATTATATTTTCCTAAATGTAAATCCATATTTGTAATTATAGCATAAAATTTAATAATTTTAAAACACAAATATTAAGTTTTATATCTGTGTTTTAAATATTAAAATTGATGTTTATCCCTCAGATAATTCTGCTTTACGTTTTGCACGATGATATGCAGCACCAGTTCCAGCAGGAATTAAACGACCCATAATTACATTTTCTTTAAGACCACGTAAATAGTCAATACGACCAGCTACAGCCGACTCAGTTAAGACACGAGTAGTCTCTTGGAATGATGCAGCAGATATGAATGAATCTGTATTCAATGAAGCACGCGTGATACCTAATAGAATATTTTTGTATTCTACAGGACGTTTACCTTCAGCAATTAGCATATCATTTTCATCAAGAATAGCAGAACGTTCTACTTGTTCATCTTGTAAGAATATATTACTATCACCTGGGTTAGTTACAACTACACGACGCAACATTTGTCTTACAACTGTTTCAATATGCTTATCGCTAATCTTAACACCTTGTAAACGATAAACTTCTTGCACTTCATGAGCTATATACTTAGATAACTCTTCAATGCCTTTCATTTCTAGAAGTTCATGTGGATCAACTGGACCATCTACAATCATTTGTCCACGTTCCACATACTCACCATCATTCACTAAGATGTTTTTATCTTTAGGAATTGATAATTCTGCTTCTTCACCATTTACAGCTATAATTTTAACCTTATGTTTACCCTTTGTTTCTTTAACAAAAGTAATAGTTCCAGATTGACGAGCCAACATCCCTGCATCTTTAGGAGGACGAGCTTCAAATAATTCAGCAACACGCGGTAAACCACCGGTAATATCACGAGTTTTCATTGATTCTTGTGGTTTTTTAGCCAACATATCACCAACGTTTACTTCTTGACCATCACGTACAGCTATAATATCTCCAATTTGGAAAGAAATAATTACAGGTGCATCGCTACCAAATATTTTAACTTCTTTTCCAGTTGCATCAATCATACGAGCAACAGGTCTTACACTCTTATCGCGAGATTTAGAACCTTTTACTTTAGCAGGATCAATTACTTTCAATGCCGTTAAACCAGTTACTTCATCAGTTTCTTTAACTACAGTCAAACCTTCTTCAACATTTTCTAACTGGATAATACCCGCATGCTCAGAAATAACTGGGCGAGAATGTGGATCCCAACTAGCTAACTTCTTACCAGCATCAATTTTTTCATCTGGAGATACATGTAATACAGCTCCATATGGAACTTTATGTTGCTCACGTTCACGATGATGTTGATCTAATACTACTAATTCAGCAGAACGAGAAACAATAATTTTTTCACCATTTGGACGAGTTACATAACGAAGATTTTTACAACCTACTATACCGGATGATTTAGCTTCAACTTGGCTAACTGCTGCTGCACGAGAAGCCGCACCACCAATATGGAATGTACGCATTGTTAACTGAGTTCCTGGTTCACCAATTGATTGTGCTGCAACAATACCAACTGCTTCACCAATATTAACCAAATAACCACGAGCTAAATCACGACCATAACATGTAGCACATAAACCATAACGAGTCTCGCAAGTTAATGGTGTACGAACTTTTACTTCATCCACATTTGTACGTTCAATAGTCTCAACTAGATTTTCATCAACTAAAGCACCTGCTTCAGCAATAACTTTTTGTGTATCAGGATCAATTACATCTTCAGCAATAGAACGACCTAAAATACGATCTTTTAACGACTCAATTACATCACCACCTTGGATGATAGAGCGCATTACAACACCATTTGAAGTACCACAATCATTCTCAATTACTACTAAATCTTGTGTAACATCAACTAGACGACGAGTTAAATAACCCGAATTAGCCGTTTTTAATGCCGTATCTGATAAACCTTTACGAGCTCCATGCGTTGAAATAAAGTACTGAGATACTGTTAATCCTTCACGGAAGTTTGCAGTAATCGGAGTTTCCATAATTTCACCAGATGGCTTAGCCATCAAACCACGCATACCAGATAACTGTTTAATCTGAGCAATCGAACCACGGGCACCAGAATCAGCCATCATATAAATGGAATTGAAAGAATCTTGTTCTACTTTATTACCATCTTTATCAGTTACTTCTTCTTTAGATAATTCACCCATTAGAGTTTTAGCGATATCATCACCACAACGACCCCAAATATCAATCACTTTATTATAACGTTCACCTTGAGTTACCAAACCTTCGTTATATTGTTGTGTAATTGCGTCTACTTCTGCTTGAGCACTTAATACTTTATCGTATTTAGCTTGTGGAACATGCATGTCATCTACACATACAGAAATACCACCACGAGTAGAATATTGGAAACCAGTATACATTAATTGATCGACTAAAATAACCGTATCTTTAATTCCACATTTACGGAAAGCTACGTTAATTAATTTAGCAACTTCTTTTTTCTTCAATGGCTTATTAATTAAATCAAAATCTAAACCTTTTGGTAATATTTGTGCAAGTATAGAACGACCAACTGTTGTTGTACGACGAACAATACGAGAAACAAATTCACCTGTACCATCACGATACCAATCTTGTAGACGAACAGTTACTTGTGCATGTAAACCAACTTGATTAGTTTGGTAAGCTCTTTCTAATTCTTTAAAATCAGTAAAGATAGCACCTTCGCCTTTGTCATTAATCTTTTCGCGAGTCATGTAATATAGACCCAAGATAATATCCTGAGAAGGAACTACAATTGGTTCACCATGTGCAGGAGATAGTACATTGTTTGATGCTAACATCAAAGTGCGTGCTTCCATTTGAGCCTCAATACTCAAAGGAACGTGAACGGCCATTTGGTCACCATCAAAATCGGCATTGAATGCAGAACAAACTAATGGATGTAATTGAATAGCTTTACCTTCAATTAACATAGGTTCGAATGCTTGAATACCAAGACGATGTAATGTTGGCGCACGATTTAATAAAATTGGATGCTCACGAATTACATCTTCCAATACATCCCATACTTGAGGATGTTCTTGCTCAACCATGCGTTTTGCATATTTGATGGAAGACGCCATACCTAATAATTGTAACTTGTGGTAAACAAATGGTTTAAATAACTCTAAAGCCATAATTTTTGGTAAACCACATTGATATAAACGTAATGTAGGTCCAACTGTAATCACTGAACGACCAGAATAATCCACACGTTTACCCAATAGATTTTGACGGAAACGACCTGATTTACCTTTAATCATCTCAGCTAAAGATTTTAATGGGCGTTTATTAGCACCAGTGATAACTTTTCCACGTTTACCATTATCAAATAATGAATCAACCGCCTCTTGTAACATACGGCGTTCATTGCGTAGGATAATCTCAGGAGCTCTTAATTGTATTAATTTACGTAAGCGATTATTACGATTGATTACACGACGATATAAATCATTTAAATCACTTGTTGCAAATCGCCCGCCATCTAAGGCTACTAATGGACGTAATTCAGGTGGTAATACAGGAATAGAATCCATAATCATCCACTCTGGTTTCATTTCAGAACGTTTAAAACCTTCCAATACTTTAAGGCGTTTTGCTAATTTTTTAAGGTTTGTTTCAGAACGAGTTGTTGCCATCTCCTCTTTGATTTCAACTATTTCAGTCTCTAAATCTATACCTTGCAACATTCTGCGAACAGCATCTGCACCAATACCAACATCTAGTCTATCCGCTTCATCATTTTCAACTAAAAAATTGTATTGTTCTGGCGATAAAATATCACCTTTTTTAATCAATGTTTTGCCATCTTTAGGATGTACAGGTACATCTAAGCGATCTAATACATCAATAACTGCATATGCTTCAAAATATAAAACGTGCTCAATATCACGTAATGGCATATCTAAAACCATACCCATACGAGATGGTAATGATTTTAAAAACCAAACGTGGGCAACAGGAGAAGCTAATTCGATATGACCCATGCGTTCACGACGAACTTTTGATAATGTAACCTCAACACCACACTTATCACAAATAACACCACGATGTTTAATACGCTTATATTTACCACACAAGCATTCATAATCTTTAGTTGGTCCAAAAATCTTGGCACAGAATAAACCATCGCGCTCAGGGCGTAAAGTACGATAATTAATAGTTTCTGGCTTTTTTACTTCACCATATGACCAAGAACGAATCTTCTCTGGCGAAGCTAGACCAATACGAATATGTCCGTAATGCTCATTTTCATTATTCTTTTTGCTAAAGAGAGCGTTAAAATCCAACATAGTCTCTACTCCAATTGCTATTTTTAATTTGTTTTTCTCAAATCCATGATTTGAGTTTTTCTTTAACTATAATTTCTAAAAATTCATAGATAACACACAGAAAATGTAGTTATCAAAGTAATATATGGTATTTGTGTCATAGGCTAAACGTATTAGAACAAATTACTTCTTGTGTACTAAATGTACACAAGAAGTAATTTGTGAAATACAACAACGCATATGACACAAAGACAAGCATTACTACTCTTCGAGTTCCATGTCAAGACCAAGAGCTCTTACCTCTCTAGTCAATACACGGAAAGCTTCTGGCATCTGAGCTGAAATTCTATGATCACCTTCTAGTAATCTTTCATACATCTCAGTACGCCCGTCCACATCATCAGATTTAACTGTTAACATTTCTTGTAAAGTATAAGCTGCACCATATGCTTCAAGTGCCCACACCTCCATCTCACCAAAACGCTGACCACCAAACTGTGATTTACCACCTAATGGTTGTTGCGTTACTAATGAGTATGGTCCAGTTGAACGAGCATGTACTTTTTCATCAACTAAGTGATGTAAACGAAGCATATACATATAACCAATAGTTACAGGACGATCAAATGGATTACCTGTACGACCATCATACAACTGAACTTGTCCAGATGACGGTAAATCTGCCATTGTTAATAGCTCTTTAATCTCTGCTTCTTTTGCTCCATCAAATACTGGAGTTGCAAATGGAACACCATCACGTAAATTATTTGCCAGCTCACTAAATTCTGCTTCATTTAATTTACTTAGGTCTTCTGGCTTACCAAAAGAAGAGTAGATTTTGTTTACAAAGTCTTTTACTTCAGCGATATTGCGCTCTTCACGCATCATTCTGTCAATCTTGTTACCAAGACCTTTTGCAGCAAGTCCTAAATGTACTTCAAGAATCTGTCCAATATTCATACGAGATGGTACACCTAATGGGTTTAAAACTATATCCACTGTGCGTCCATCAGCCATGTATGGCATATCTTCTACAGGTAATACTTTAGATACAACACCCTTATTACCATGACGACCAGCCATTTTGTCACCAGGTTGTAAACGACGCTTAACTGCCACGAATACTTTAACCATTTTGATAACACCATTTGGCAAGTCAACACCCTGATATAATTTATCTTTTTGAACTTTAAAGCGAGCTTCTAATTCTTGGCGTTTTTCTTCAATAGCTTTGCAAATCATCGCAATTTTGTCATTTATTGCAGAATCTTTTACTTCTATATCTAACCACTCAGGTTTTCTAATTTCTTTTAAGAAATCTTCAGTGATTTTAGATTTTTTAGATTTTAATTCTTGACCAATTAAATCAGCTTTAATACGATCAGCTGCATCTTCTTCGATAATAAGCATTTGATCTCTTATATCTTGGCGTAAGCGACTTAATTCGCTTTCAATATTTTCCAAGCTACGTTGGTCATGTTTGCTACCATCTCGATTAAATACTTGTACATCAATAACTGTACCACTAATACCAACTGGCACACGTAATGAAGTATCTTTCACATCAGAGGCTTTTTCACCAAAGATTGCACGTAACAATTTCTCTTCAGGTGTTAATTGAATCTCACCTTTAGGAGTAACTTTACCAACTAGAACTGTACTAGGAGTTACTTCTGCACCAATATGAATAATCCCGCTTTCATCTAAACGAGCTAATTGATTTTGTGATAAGTTTGGAATATCACGAGTAATCTCTTCATCACCTTGTTTAGTTTCACGAGCTACAACACTTAATTCTTCAATATGAACTGATGTATAAACATCACGAGCAACTAATTTCTCAGATACTAAAATTGAATCCTCAAAGTTGTAACCATTCCAAGGCATGAAAGCAACCATTACATTTTGACCTACAGCTAATTCACCTAAGTCAGTTGCTGATCCATCAGCGATTACATCACCCTTAGAAATTACATCACCAATTTTTACAATTGGTTTTTGATTAACACAAGTATTTTGATTTGATCTTTGATATTTAATTAAATTATATATATCAACACCAATATCATTACCAGTAATTTCTTTTTCATCTGCTTTAATGATAATACGATTACCATCAACATAATCAATAACACCGCCACGTTTAGCTGTGATTAATGTTCCAGAATCAATAGCTGCAACACGCTCCATACCAGTACCAACTAATGGTTTACTAGCACGTACACATGGAACACCTTGACGTTGCATGTTTGATCCCATAAGCGCACGATTGGCATCATCATGTTCTAAGAATGGAATTAACGATGCTGCAACTGATACAACTTGGTTAGTTGCCACATCCATATAATCAATATCAATAGCAGGAACTAATGTCGTTTCACCTTTTTTACGAGCAAAAACTAACTCATCTGCAAAACTACCATCTTTATTTAAACGAGCATTTGCTTGTGCGATAATAATTTTATCTTCAGCAATAGCTGATAAATACTCTATTTTGTCCGTAACTTTATTATTATCAACTTTACGGTATGGAGTTTCTAAGAAACCATGCGCATTTGGACGAGCATAAACAGATAATGAGTTAATCAGACCAATATTTTGACCTTCTGGAGTTTCAATTGGGCATAAACGTCCGTAATGTGTAACGTGAACGTCACGAACCTCAAAACCAGCTCTATCACGAGTTAAACCACCTGGGCCTAATGCAGAAATACGACGTTTATGCGTAATTTCTGACAAAGGATTCGTATGATCCATAAACTGAGATAATTGGCTAGTTGAGAAAAAGTCTTTTAAACTTGAAGTAATAGGTTTTGCACTAACTAATTTATTAGGCATTAAATCTTTTTCTTCTAACGGTTGACCTAATTTATCTTTAACCGCTTTATCAATACGAGCTAAACCTGCTCTAAATTGATTTTCAACTAACTCACCAACACCACGTATACGACGATTTCCTAAATGGTCAATATCATCAACCACACCACGTCCATTACGTAACTCAACTAAAATTGCTAATGATAATAAAATATCTTCTTTTGATAATAAAACAGCATCATCGGCAGGCTTATCTAATTTAGCCAATAAATTTTTAAACCAAAGAGGTGTTCTTGCATCTACTTCATTTAAATATGTACGAGAATCAAATTTAAATCTACCAACTTGTGACAGATCATACGTCTCACCATTAAAGAATGTACGAGTAAATACAGTATTTGCAATCTCTTCTGAATAAGGTTCACCAGGACGCATCATTTTATAAATTTGATGTATAGCTTCTACCTGATTTTCTGCGGCTTCTTTTGAAGCTTCTTCATCACGTAAAGTATCAGCTAAATAAGAACCATGCTCTAAATCATTTACGTATAAAGTCTGAATTTCTTTAATTGGACTAATTAATACTTGATGAACTAATTCTTCAGTAATAATTTCATTTGATTTAGCTAAAACTTCACCAGTATCAGCGTCAATAAGATCTAAACCTAAAATACGACCATCTAATTCCTCAATAGGAACTTCAATTTCTTTCAATCCTGCTTTATCCATATCTCGGATATGCTTTGTCGTAATTTTTTTATCTTTAGCAACAATTAGAGTTCCATCTTTATCTAAAATGTCAAAACGAGAGGTTTCACCTTTCATTCGTTCTGCAATAACTTGCTTATAAATTTTTCCACGTTTAATTTTATAAACATCTTTATCATAGAATAAATCCATAATATCATCACGACTATAACCTATTGCCTTTAACAATAAAGTTATATTCATTTTACGACGTTTATCAATACGGAAATAAACTAAATCTTTAGCATCAAATTCTAAATCTAACCAGCTACCACGATATGGAATAATGCGAGCAGAGTATAATAACTTGTTAGCTGAATGGTTTTTACCATGATCATGCTCAAAATATACTCCAGGAGAACGGTGTAATTGAGAAACTACCACTCGCTCATTACCATTAATAACAAATGAAGCTGTATCAGTCATGAATGGGATTTCACCCATATACACATCTTCTTCAGTACTGTGTAATATAGTTTTGAAATCATTTTCGCGATCAAATAATGTTGCACGAACTTTAGCATGTAATTTACCAGCATATGAAACACCGCGTAAAATGCACTCACGAACATCAAATATTGGATTTGTTAAACTGTAACTAATAAAATCTAAACGTACTGCACCATTATTGGAAACTATAGGGAAAATATCAGTAAATGCCTTTTGCAATCCAATATTTTTTCTTTGTGTTCTATCTATTTTTTGTTGTAAAAATTCTTCGTAAGAGTTGTTTTGCATTGCCAACAAATATGGTGCTTGCAAAGAAACAGGCTGCTTAGCAAAGCTTTTACGAACACGTTTTTTTTCTGTAAAAGAATAGCTCATCTATAAAGCTCCAATGACTATGTAAAAAGGGAACAAAAATAACTACTTAAGTATATCTAAATAATTATTTTAGATTACCTTTAAGTAACAAATTCAATATACGGGAAAAGAGGTAACGAAATGTCACCCCTTAATTTTTAAATTTTTGAAGAGTCAAAAATTATTTCATTTCTGCAGTAGCACCAGCTTCTGTAATTTTCTTAACTAGAGCTTCAGCATCAGCTTTAGAAATTCCTTCTTTTACAGCTTTAGGTGCAGCTTCAACTAAACCTTTAGCTTCAGCAAGACCTAGACCAGTGATTTCACGTACAACTTTAATTGCAGCTACTTTATTAGCGCCAGCGCCAGTTAAAATAACGTCAAATTCAGTTTTTTCTTCTACAGCAGCAGCGCCACCAGCAGGAGCAGCAGCTACAGCAGCAGCTGCAGAAACGCCAAATGTCTCTTCCATCTCTTTAACTAATTCTGACAATTCCATAACTGTCAATTGACCAACTGCTTCAATAATTTCTTTTTTAGTAATAGCCATTATAGACTCCTAATAAATCTAATAAGTTTAATTTTTAATAATAACAAGTCTGCGAATTAACTAAGCAGCTTCTTGTTCTTTTTTATCTCTAAGAGCAGCAACTGCACGCACGAAGCTAGCAGGAACTTGTTGCATAACACCCATAACCATAGCCAATAATTCTTCACGGCTTGGAATAGCTGCTAATTGTTTAACACCAGCTGTATCTAACAACTGTTCGTTATACATACCAGCAACGATGTTAACTTTAGCATTAGCTTTAGAGAAATCACTGATAATTTTAGCTGCAGCTACTGGATCATCAGAAACGCTATAAATTAACTGACCTGTCATTTTGTCAGCTAATGGAGCAAATTTAGTACCTTCAACTGCTTTACGAGCTAAAGTGTTTTTTACTACATGTAAATAAACACCTTTAGCACGCGCTTCTTTACGAATCGCAGTCATTGCATCAACTGTTACGCCTGCATATTCTGCAATTACAACAGTTTGAGCTGTACTAATAGTTTCTGAGACCTGAGCAACAACAACTTTTTTGCTTTCTAAGTTTAAACTCAAGGTTCAACTCCTGAAATGTAGTGGAATAATTATTCGATTTATTAGAGTATAAAAACTTTAATTTTTTTCGAGATACCCACTATCTGCGCAGGATGCTAAGCATTTAAGCTCCAAAAAGGAACTCCTACGGTCTTTGATAATGATAAGGAAAACTCCCTATCCCCTAAGCACATTTTTCAATGTACCTTACTTAATACAGTGGCACTAAAACAGCACCACCATACAAAATATTTATTACTTAGCTAATACGCTAGCAATATCTAACTTAACACCAATACCCATAGTACTAGAAATAGTAATACGTTTCATGTATTGGCCTTTAGCTGCAGCAGGTTTAGCTTTTTGTAAAGCATCAGCCAATGCAGCCAAATTACCTTGTAGGTTTTCAGCAGAAAATGATGCACGACCGATTGTTGAATGGATAATACCATTTTTGTCAGTACGATATTGTACTTGACCAGCTTTAGCATTTTTGATTGCTGTTGCAACATCAGCTGTAACTGTACCAACTTTAGGATTCGGCATTAAACCACGAGGCCCTAAAATTTGACCTAATGTACCAACAACACGCATAGTATCAGGTGTAGCAATAACTAAATCAAAATTCATAATACCTTTTTTAACTTCGTCAGCTAATTCTTCTAAACCAACTATGTCAGCACCAGCTGCCTTAGCTGCTTCAGCTT
>JAQUVM010000037.1 GCA_028693355.1 Burkholderiales bacterium | reverse complement strand
TAGTGTCAATTGGTGCGAAATAATCTGCATCTATTTGCATTTCCATACCCATTGGGTTATTTCCAGCACTTAAATCAAAATAGCTATGGTTTGTAATATTAACAATACTATCTGATTTACAGTATAACTTAGTTCGTATTGTTAGCTCATAATTATCATTGATTAAATATGAGATTTTAACTAATAAAGCTCCAGGATAATTTTCTTCATTGTCTGGGCTTAAATAAGTAAGCTCTAATCCATTAGATAGTTCTTTAACATCCCAAAATCTTTGGTTAAATCCTGATAAGCCACCGTGTAAATGATTTGGTCCATTATTAATGGCTAACTGATAATCATGATTATTTAAACTAAATTTACCATCCATAATACGCCCAGCTATACGTCCAGTTATTGCCCCTAAGTGAAATTGATTGATATGATCAAATTCTTTTGAAGATAAAACTACGTTTTGCAAAATACCATGTTTATCAGGAGTGGTAATTTTACTGATAATTCCACCATAATTTTGGATAGATACGCTAAAGCCATTTATATGCTTAATTTCATATTCAATAACATCTTGTTCATTATATTTAGCAATAGTTTTGTGTGTAATCTCTATCATTATATAATCTCACGAGCACCATCAGATGGATTAACGATATAAAACTCTGCAATTAATCCAGTTTCTTTGGTATATATATTGCCTACATTTTTTATGAAATTATCAACTTTATCTTCAGAAACGATGTTTACAGTACAACCACCGAATCCAGCTCCTGTCATGCGAGCTCCGATACATCCATCTTGGTCCCAAGCATTTTTCACTAGTGAATCAAGTTCAATACCAGTTACTTCATAATCATCTCGTAATGATATATGAGAATCAGCCATCAATTTTCCAAATGTCATTAAATCATTATTTGATAGTGCTTCAACAGCCTTTAATGTTCTTTGATTTTCTGTAACCGCGTGGTATGCACGGCGATAGACTATTTTATTGTCAAATAAAGGCTCTAATTCTATAAGTTGTTCGTTATTTAGTTCACCAAGAGATAATATACTATGTTTTGTCTGTGCAATTTTTAATGCTTCTTTGCATTCAGCGAGTCGTTCATTATATTTAGAGTCAGCTAATCCACGGCGTTTATTTGTATTTGCTATGACAATTTTATATCCAGATAATTCAAATGGTGCATACTGATATTTTAGTGTATTACAATCTAGTAATATTGCATGTTTATTTTTGCCCATTGCTGATGCAAATTGATCCATTATTCCGCAACCAACGCCGATGTATTTATTTTCCGCTGCTTGTCCAATTAATGCAATATCTACACCATTTTTATCAGATTTTAAATATGCATTAAGAATAGTTCCCATTAAGACTTCTATTGAAGCAGATGATGATAGCCCAGCACCATTTGGAATATTTCCATAAAATACTATATCAAAACCATGATTTAAATTTAGACCAAGTTTAGCAAATTCAACTATAACGCCTTTAGGGTAATTAGCCCAATTATGATTTTCATCAAATAATAAGTCATCTAAATTAAATTCAATAATACCAATATGGTCAAAATTAAGTGAGTAAAATCTACATTTTTTGTTAGAGCTCTCTCTAGCTAGGGCATAGGTACCGATATCTAATGCGCATGGAAAAACATTACCACCATTATAATCAGTATGTTCTCCAATTAAATTAACTCTACCAGGCGCAAAAAATAATCTGCTATTACTAATATCACCAAATAAATTACTAAATGTTGTATTTAAATTTTCCATGATTTTCCCACTAATTATCAAGGTTTAAGTATTCTTGCATGAAATCCGCAAGTTCAACGTTATTATTTCTTCTTAAATTGTTAATTATAGATGTTTGATCTTCTATATTTTTATTTTGGCTAAGTTTAAATTTGGCATTTATACTTTCAATGTCTATTTTAATACCATAAATACCGCTTAGTAGTTTGCTAATTTTTGGATTATCCCAATTGATATTAGTGCTTTCATATTTTGCAAATTGGGAATCTAAAATACTACTAATATTTATTTTATCTTTAATAAGAGAAATTTTGCCTGATATATGTATCGCTACATAATTCCATGTCGGTACATTATCATCTGGGTTATTGTAAAAATTATTTGATATATAGCCATGGTTACCTTGAAATATAACTGTGGCATATATAGTATCATTACTATCAATGATTTTTGACATTGGATTTGCTATTGCTATATGTCCATATAACGATGTGTTATTTTCATTCATCATTATCGGTATATGAGATATTTCAGGTATATTATTAATTGAAATAATTAAAGTAGCAAAATCAAATTGTTCAATAATCTTTTTTATAATAGTTATGTCATTTTCTTTGAAGTATTTAAGTTGATACATCTCGTTACTTATAAAATGATTTTATTTATTAATAATCATTACATCATAAGGTTTTAATTTATGATCATGATATTTTATTTCATAATTATTATGATTTAAAATAAATTTTGTGTTTTCACGATTAAAAACCTCAACTCCAAATTCCGTTTGTTCATAGGCTATCTCATGATGTCTTAATGAACGTTTAAATAAATTTATCCAAAACTCATGTTCATTTACAGATGTGCCAATATATATTAAGTTCCCATGACCAACCATTGTTTCAGTTACCGCTGCAAATTCAGCAAATTCATCGTTATAGTTATATAGAGGTTTTGTTTTGCTAATATCATTTATTTCTAACATATCACGCCATACACCACTGGTATAAGTATGGTTACCATTACTTATTTCTATATTTACATTGGCTCCTAATGATTCAATATAGTATGCACGAAGGTTTGCTAATTTTAATAATGGGTTGTGTTGATCAAAATATATAGCATTATCATTATCTTTTAGCCCACCTCTATATCCAGATATAACTGTTCCGCCATTTTGCATAAAGAGATTTAAATTTTCAATTTGACTTTTAGTTAATAACATAGGGCATGGAATTATCACAATATTATATTTTGTTATGTCGTGGCGAATATCAATTACATCAACTGGTACATTTAAGTACTTCATTCCTTGATACATTTTATAATGTTCGTGTTGAATATCCATTGCTGTAGAATGAGGTTGAATTTTCCATGCAAATATATTGTCCATATTATAGATCATAGCTACTTTTGCTTCTATTTTTACATCAATTAATTTTTCATGTTGAATTGCTTCAGTAAAGACTTGATTCATTTCAAAATAGCGAGGGCCATCTTTATTATCATGATCTAATACCCCATAGCAAAATTGCTCTGCACCTTTACAAGCTGTGCGCCATCTAAAATAAATTATACTATTACATCCACTTAGCATAGCTTGCCATGACCACAATCTTGCCTGACCAGGTCTAGGTAAATATCCCATGATTGTATGAGCTTGAGCTCCAATTAATTGTTCAGTTATCCAAAAGTTGCGACCATTTAAAAACCCGCGTGTTTGCTCAAGTTTTAGCGCTGTTTTAGCATATTCAATTGGTTTATCTAAACCACCCCAAACAGGATAGTTATTTAATGAGACTACATCTAATGGTTCTGCACCATCTGTAAAATTTTGTGCTTTATTATAATAGTCACCTGGGTAGTTATGAGTAATTATTTGTTCACTTGGAATATTTTTACGAAGTATTTCTGCTTGCAACTCAATATATTTAGTTATTGTTTGAGCTCTAAAACGATAGAAGTACAATAAAAATCCAGGGTTTTTTGCTGGAAATGTTGGCTTTGGAATTTCAATATCATCAAAACTATTATATGTCTGACACCAAAAAATTGTACCAAGTCTTTCATTTAAATCATTGATATTATTATTAAATTCTTTAGCTAAGTATTTACGAAACTCTTGTTCGCAATTTTTACAGTAGCACCAATCACTATTTTCATGTCCTAATTCATTATCAATTTGCCACGAGTATACAGCTGGGTGAGATGCATATGCTTTTGCCATTTTTTCAACAATTATTTTTGTTTTTTCTAACATAGCAGGTGAGTTATGGCATGGTTGGCGACGGCCTCCAAAATGCCTTTTGATTCCAAACTCGTCTTCTGATAGTACATCAGGATGTTTATTTACTAACCATATAGGTAACGTAGCTGTAGGAGTTCCAAGCATTACTTTTAAACCATATTGATGTGCCGTATCTAGTACTTTTTGAAAAAATGAAAAATCAAATTTTCCTTCTTCTGCTTCCATTAAATGCCATGCAAATTCGGCTATACGAATACAATTAATATTTGATTGTTTCATACGAATGATATCGCGTTCCAACATCTCAATTGGCCATTGTTCTGGATAATAATCGACACCTAGGTACATAATGATTCCTATAAAAAATAATACTGCGATAATTTATTTATCGCAGTATTATAATTTGAATTACTGTTTATTTTCTAGTTTTTCATATAGTTGATCAACTATTTTTTCATGAAACTCTTCAGTTAATTTTACTTTTCTCATGAATATCAATGAGATTATAAATAAGACAATCGGAAGTACAAACATTACAATTTTAAAGTGAGTAATATTATTTGCATTGGCTGCTACAGTATTTGCTGTGGCATTATTTGTCATACCAACCCAAATTGCAGTGAAGCCAACAACACCGTTTGAAATAGCACCTGCTAATTTATCTAATAATGGCCTTACACATAAAGTAACACCTTCTGAGCGATTTCCTGTTTTTAATTGACCATACTCAACGCTATCTGTAAGCATTAATAATACACATAAAAACATCATAGGGTAAGGGAAGAAGTATAGTATATATCCAGTTAAAACCATTGGTAAACTTTGATTAGATAACGCAAATATAATAAGGCCTATTATCATTGTGATTAAACCAACAAAGAATAAGTTTTTACGTCCCTTAAATAATTTACTAAAAAATGGGAATGCAGCAGCAGAGATAAATCCAATAGCTAAATTTATAGTACCTATAATAGCAAATTGTGATGCATCGCCAAAAATATATGTAAAATAATATAATACAAATGAATTACAAATAACATAGCCTAGAGCAAATAATCCATATGATAAAGCAATCCATAATAATTGGTCATTGCGTCCTATTGCTTTAAACACATTTAATATACTAGTTTGTTCAGTATCTTGACGTAAAGTTGATTTTTGCTCTTTTGCACCAATAACAGTGATAATTCCACCAACTAATGAAATAACTGCGACAAATACGGCAAATACTAACCATCCTTGTTTATCACCAATAACATTATTTGTACTATCGTGAGTTTTTGAGAAAAATAATACTACTGGTACAATAGCAAATGTAACAACAGATTGTCCAAGAGTTGATGCTATACGAGCAAAAACACCAACAGTCTCTCTTTGTTTACTATCGGTAGCTAATGCAGGAATCATTCCCCAAAAAGCAATGTCTTTAAATGAGTAAACAACATCCAATGTGGCAAATATTAATATAAATAAAATTATATAATATGTTGGATTAGAGGTTGATAACCCTCCTAAATCAGTAAATAATAAGATAATGGCAATTGAACCCAGCGATCCACCAAATAATATCCATGGTTTGAATTTACCAAAGCGAGTTCTAGTATTATCAATAACACCACCAATGATTGGATCAATTATTAACTCCACAAATCTTAATATGAAAAGCATTCCTGTTACAATAGCAATCATTCTTTCACTTGTTGCTTCACTTATCCCTGTTTGTGATGGATTAAACAACTGTGAGGTTATGAACATAATCAAATACGATGATAGTGCCATATAAAAAACATCATGTCCAAATGCACCACTAGCATATGAAAATAAGGTTCTACCAAATTTTTCAGGTTTTTTCATATATTATCTCCAAAGATGAAAAAATGTATTATAAAAGTAATATGAAACAAAAAATCTTCTATAGTTAATATAGAAGATTCTAATAGGTAAATTATTATTTCTCACCAATTAAGCGTAATGGCTTACCATTTTTTAAATTTTCTTCAATATGCTCTAGTGTTGTACCTCTAGTTTCAGGAACAAATAATTTTAAGAACAACATAGACAATAAACAGAATCCAGCAAAAACATAAAAGATCATGTGGTTGCCGTATGAATTCATAAATGTTAGAGCATGAGACATAACAAGACCAGCAAATGTCCAGTTTACCATTGTAGTAACTGTCATACCAACTTCGCGACCTTCAAGAGGGAATACTTCTGAACAGACTAACCATGCAACAGGTCCCCAAGACACAGCAAAGCCAAAGATGTATAAGACTACAGAAATTAATAATATAGCTTTAGGTATAGTTGAAATTTGTGAAGGATCTGTAATACCACCGATGCTGGCAAATGTTAAACCAGCTGCTACCATAGTAACAAACATAATCGCTGAACCCACATATAGTAACTTTTTACGGCCCCATTTTTCTACTAAACGGATAGCAGGAAAAGTAAACAGCATATTTACTGTTGGAACTGTCATAGCTGCTAGTAAACCAGTAATTCCAGCATATCCAAATATTTTTGGTGCATAATAAATCATCATATTTATACCAACTAATTGTTGGAACATTTGTAGTACAACACCCATTAATAGTACTTTAAAGAAATATCCTTTAAAAATAATTTTGATACCAGCACCTTTGTCACTTTTAATTGCATCGTCAATTTCTTTTAATTCACTTTGAATTTCTTCGCTTGTATTTAAGACTTTATTTAACACCTTTTCAGCTTCGTTTCTACGGCCTTTTAACATTAACCATCTAGGGCTTTCAGGTAGTACTATACTGCCAAAGAACATTATTAATGAAAAAATAGCAATAACCAAAAACATTAGTGGTAAGGAAATAGTTGATTCACTAACAACATGTGCAATATAGGTATTAATTGCTGCAATTAGAAAAATACCAATTGTAATCATTAATTGAAATAATGTACCCATTGAACCCCTAATACTTGCAGGTGCAGTTTCTGATAAATACAGGGGAACTACAAATGATGAAATTCCAACTGCAAACCCTAAACCAAATCGACAGATTGTTAGAGTTTCAATAGATGGTAATGTGGCAGACCACAGTGATAAGGCACTAAATAAAAATCCAGCAAATACTAAACTTCGTTTACGACCCAAAATGCGTGCAAAGATTCCAGATAATAATGCTCCAACTATGCCACCGGTTGCTAAAACAGCTGCATATTGTTCGCCGCCTTCAATACCAAGGTGATAAACATTTTCAATAGTATCTAAAGATGCTCCAATAAAGCCTATATCCAAGCCAAATAATAACCCGCCTAATGCAGCAATAATACAAACCCAATAAACAATTTTTTTATATTCGCCATTTGAATTATGATTCTTCTGATCATTTGAGATATGAAATCCGCCAGCAGCCATTATTAGAGTCCTCTAAATTAGTTATGGAGTCCATTACTATCTTATTAAAAATTTATTTATAAACAGATATACTGCCTGATGTTATGAGACAGTATTTTTGATAAAATTTACTATTAATTTAGATTGTTTTAAAGACAAATCTCTGGATTATAACGTATAAAGAAAATATTTTCTATTTGCATAGCAAAAAAATAATGTCTTTTATTAAAAAAGCTCATATTTATATATAAATAGGAGCTTTTTGCAACATTGATTTTTTATTCTGGGCGCATATGTGGAAAAAATATGACATCTCGAATAGATGCTGAATCAGTTAACAACATAACTAAACGATCAATACCAATACCTAATCCGCCAGTTGGAGGCATTCCATACTCAAGAGCACGAATATAATCAGCATCATAATGCATAGCTTCTTCATCACCAGCATCTTTTTGCTCTACTTGTTGTTTGAAACGAGCAGCTTGATCTTCTGGATCGTTTAACTCAGAATATCCATTAGCTAATTCACGACCAACTACAAATAGTTCAAAACGTTCTGTAATTGCTGGATTTGTATCTGATTGACGAGCTAGAGGAGATGTTTCCATTGGGTGATCCAAAATAAATGTTGGATTCCATAACTGACCTTCTGTATTTTCTTCAAATAATTGAAGTTGTAAAACTGCCAAACTATCAGTTTTTGGTACTTCTCTTGTTAGTTTTTTGATTTCAGCTTTTAAGAATTCTTTATCATTTAATTGTTCAATTGTTAAATGAGTATTATATTTTAATATTGCTTCAACAATTGTTAACCTATCAAAAGAGTTTTCTAAATTAACTTCTTTACCTTGATATTCAAATACTAATGAACCAACAGATGCTTTAGCACTGCTACGAACTAATTCTTCAGTTATTTCCATCATACGGTTATAATCAGCATAGCTTTCATATAACTCAATCATTGTAAATTCTGGATTATGGCGTGCAGATAAACCTTCATTACGGAAATTACGGTTTATTTCAAAGACACGATTTAAACCACCAACGATTAAGCGCTTTAAGTATAATTCAGGCGCTACACGTAAAAATAATGGCATATCAAGCGCGTTATGATGAGTTACAAATGGCTTTGCTGTTGCTCCACCTGGGATTGTATGCATCATTGGAGTTTCTACTTCTAGATAATCTTGATTAACTAAAGTATCACGAATAACTTGAATAATCTTTGAGCGTTTAATAAATGTTTCTTTTGATGTATCATTAATTATCAAATCTAAATAACGTTGGCGATAACGTTGTTCCATATCGCTTAAACCATGGAATTTTTCTGGTAATGGACGAAGATTTTTACTAATTAAGCGTACTTCTGTAGCATCAATACTTAATTCACCCGTTTTAGTTTTCATTAGTGTTCCACTAATACCTAAGATATCGCCAAGGTCATAATGTTTAAATGATTCGTAAGTATCTTCACCAATCTTTTCTTTGCTGATATATGCTTGAATTTTGCCTTTTGCATCATTTAATGTTGCAAATGCAGCCTTACCCATTACTCGTTTCAACATCATACGACCAGCAATAACTGCACCAATAGATTTTTCTGCTAACTCTTCTTTGCTAAATTGATTATATTTTGCATGTAGCTCATCAGAGTAGTCTTTTGGTTTAAAATCATTTGGAAATGGGTTACCATTTTCACGTAATTTAGCTAATTTCTGACGACGCTCAGCAATTAATCTATTTTCATCAACAATGATTTCTTGGTTATTTTCGCTCATTTTTTTTCCTTTAGCGTCTTTTTATAATAGTAATAATTTTATTTAGTTCTAATCGTTGTTCAATTATTGAATTACCTGTCTTTTTACAAAATTCTTGCAAATCATTTTTAGAGGCTGGGTCTGTTGTAATAATTTCAACATTCTCTCCGCTTAATATATCTGCAAGAATTTTTTTAGTCTTTAGTACAGGGATAGGGCACATTAATCCACTTAAATCAAATACTTTTTGCATTATTTTTTGTTTTATATTATTTAATAAATGTTAACCCAGAAGATTGTTTTTCAGGATCTGGAGTTGGGGAATAGTTTTCTAATTCAAACTGCATTCCTTGTCCATTCTCTTTAGAAAAAACAGCAAGTACATTAGCAATTGGAACAGCTATATCATGAGCAACACCTGAAAATCTAGCTTGAAAGGTAATCCACTCATTATCTATATGTAAATCTTTTGTGGCACCATAAGCAACATTTAAAACAATCTGATTATTTTGAACAAACTCTTTTGGCACGTTAGTATTTGCATCTACAAAGGTCATTACGTATGGTGTAAAATCATTATCATTACACCATTCATAAATAGCTCTTACTAAATATGGTTTTTGACTTTTCATAATTTATTGCTTCATACTACGTTCTGTTGGAGTTAATGATGACATAAAACTAGGACGATTAAATTGAGCTTCTGCATATTTCATCATTGCAGCCCAAGATTTCTTAACTTCAATTTCATAGTAACCTAAACGCCATAGTACCGGCAGTAAACATACATCTAATATACTAAAGTAGCTATTTATAAAAAAGTCCATTTTTTTATTTTGTGTAAATACATTAGCGATTTCATCTAATGTACTAGCAATCATTTTACGAGCTCTTTCAAGCTCTTTTTTTATTTTTGCATCTTTGCTTGCAACATTATTGTCTAAATAGCGAACATATTGAAATAAGTCACGATCTAAATCACGAATTGCTTGGCGCATACGTGCTTTTTCTGCCGGTTCGATAGGCATTAATTGTGGATGTGGAAATCTTTCATCAATGTACTCACCAATAATATTAGTTTCTTTTAAAATTAAATCTTTTTTCTTATTGTTTTTATCTATATCATCAACTAAAACAGGTGTTTCATTATTTGTATTTAATGACATTAAATCTTCACGAGAGTTAGAGTTAACATCAAGAATTTTGAAATCCATTTCTTTTTCGTTTAAGATAATACGTATACGGTGTGAGAACGAACAGCGAGCGTCAGAATGTAATTGAATCATGTGATTATTATCCTTTGGTATAATGATGTCTTATGCGTTGGAGTATTTTATATAATTTAAATAAAAATATTTTGAGCATAGAGGTATAAACATTGGTTTATTTAGGGCATCATTATACTACTTTTTTTAAAAAATGTCAATAGTTACCTATTTAACACACTGTTTTATAATTATTTATTTTGGTTGTGTCATGTATAGAGGGCGTATCAGATGACAGAAAATAAAAAAATCTATCCAAAGCTTAGTGAAAAAAGTCAGAAAAAAAAACTTTATAATCGAATGGATTTAGATACAGCAAGAGAAAGCTTAGATAATGAATCATTTAAGCGCGTAACGGTTTCATTCTATAATTATTTTAAAATAGAAGATCCTATTAGTTTTCGCGATGAATTATTTATGAAATTTAATGAGCTTGGTGTACTTGGGCGTGTTTATATAGCACACGAAGGTATTAATTCACAAATTAGTGTACCTAAGCATAATTTTGCAGCATTTCGTGATTTTTTATATTCATTTACAGGACTAAGTGGTATTCGTTTAAATGTGGCTGTGGATGATGATGGTAAATCATTTTTGATTTTAAAAATTAAAGTTCGCGATAAAATTGTTGCTGATGGTATTGAAGATGAAACATTTGATGTAAATAATCGTGGTGATTATTTAAATGCCGAAGCATTTAATAAGTTTATGGATGAAAATCCAGATACCTTGCTTTTAGATATGCGTAATCATTACGAATATGAAGTAGGACATTTTAATAATGCCTCAGAAGTTCCTAGTGATACATTTCGTGAGCAATTACCAATGGCTGTTGATATGGCAAAAGGCCATGAAAATAAACCAATCGTAATGTATTGTACTGGTGGAATTCGCTGTGAAAAGGCTTCTGCATGGATGAAACATAATGGTTTTAATGAAGTATATCACGTAGAAGGCGGCATTATTAAGTATGCTAACGAAGTAAAAGAAAAAGGTCTTGAGAATAAATTTATTGGTAAGAACTTTGTCTTTGATGATAGACTTGGCGAAAGAATTAGTGATGATATTATTGCAAATTGCCATCAATGTGGTACTTCATTTGACTCTCATAAAAACTGTGCTAATTCTGCATGTCATTTACTATTTATCCAATGCCAAGAGTGTGAGGATAAATATGAAAGCTGCTGTAGTATTGAATGTCAAGAAATAATTCACTTATCTGAAGAAGAGCAAGCAAAAATACGTAAGGAAAAACCCAAAAGTAGTAAGATTTTTAATAGATTTAAAGATACTTTAAAAAAATAGGTTTTGACTTTATCAAAAGCTGATAGAAGTGTATTTCTATCAGTTTTTTAAAATTATATTTATGGAGTTTACTGTGAAAAAAACATTATCAATGCTAATTTTATTTAGCATGTATACGTCATATTCTTATGCTTATGATGATATTACGGTTGTATCAATTAATGATTTTCATGGGCAAGTAATGCCTAATAAAAATATGGTTGGAGCGGCTAAAATTAGTACTTTTTTACAAAATTATCGTAAAGAGTATCCTAATACAGTAGTGGTATTAGCAGGAGATAATTATCAAGGAACTGCTATATCTAATTTATCGAATGGTAAAGTTAATACAGATTTCTTTAACTATATTGGAGTGAAGTATTCTGCAATTGGTAATCATGAGTTTGATTACGGACAAAAAATGTTTGAGTCGTGGGTATCAACTAGCAATTTTAAATTTCTTGCTGCTAATATTTTTGAAAGTAACACAGGTAAAATATTTAAATATGCAGAACCTTATGGAATAGTTACTGTGGCAAATGGTAAAAAGGTTGCATTTATTGGTTTAGCAACGCTAGAAACACCATCTACTACGGTAAGTTCTAATGTAGATAATTTAAAGTTTACAGATCCAGTCAAAGCTGCAAATAAATGGGTAAATCATCTCAATTCATTAACTGATAAACCAGATACTATAGTTTTATTAACTCATATTCCAAGCCATCAAGAATCAAATAATAAAATTGATTATCAGATAGATAATAGTATTAAAACCAGTGAAATTGATTATGTAACTAAAAATGTTTATGGCGTTAGTGCTTTATTATCAGGTCATAGTCATATGCTTGTAAATGGTTTTATGAATGGTAAAGCAGTAGTGCAAGGTGCTAGCCAAGGTAAGGATTTGAGTATATTACATTACGATTGTCATACTACCGAGAGTTGCATAGTAACTCCAGAAATCATTGATTTATCTGTAGCCACTAAAGATTTGTCACCAGATCCTACTGTTGAAAGTATTATTGATTATTATCTAAATTCAAATAAGGCTATTTTAGAAGAATCTATTGCTAAATCAGCAGAGAGCTTAGATAATATGCCTATCAGTGGTAATTACAATATAAAGCTCACATATATTGTGGCAGATATAATGAAAAATGCTACAAATAGTGATGTAGGCTTACAAAATACATATGGTATTCGCCGTAGCTTACCGGCCGATGTAATTACTTATGGCATGATATATGAGGTGATGCCATTTGATAATACAGTAGTTACACTAAAAATAAAAGGTGCTGATTTATTTAAGTTAATTAAACATAGTTTGCCATCAGGTCAAACCCAAATAGGTGTATTTGCTGGTATAACAGTAGAATTAAATAAAAATAATTCAATTAACAAAGTATATGTAAATGGTAAACTATTAAACTTAAAGAAAATTTATACTGTAGCTGCACCTAATTTTGTAGTGAGTGGTGGAGATGGATTTAATTTTAGCAAAGCTACTAACATCAATGATACACATATAACTATTCGTGAAACTATTAGAAAATCATGGCTAAAAGACGGTATAGCAGAATCAAGTGATTGGCAAAATATTAAAAAAATTAGCAAATAAAAAATCTGCTTTTAAGGCCTGTTGCATAATTATGCTCATCCATAATTAATTAAAATAAAAAATAAAGTGTTGTTTGGGGAACTTATATGAGAAATAAATTATTAATTTTATTGTCTGTTTTAGCATTTAGTGCGCAAATTACTGTAAATGCTGATGAAAATTTAAATGTACAAAATATTACTTCATATAGTAATGAAGTATCTAATCCAATAAATTATGTAGAAATTGATCAAGCTGCATATGTACATAACTTACAGCAAATTCGTAAAATGCTTGGCAATAATGTCAAAATATGTGCAGTTATGAAAGCGGATGCTTATGGGCATGGGATAAATAATTTAATAGATATGACAATAAAAGAAAATGTAGATTATATAGCTGCAATTGATAATAAAGAATTTAAAATAATGGCAAAAAAAATAAAAGCCAGCGGCAAAAATATTCATTTATTGAGGATTGCTCCTGTTACTGAAACTGAGTTAGTTGAAGCTATAACAAATGATTATAAAGTTGAAGAAGTAGCAGGATCTGTGAGAGAAGCACAAATGCTATCAGATACGGCAGCAAGATTAAGTAAAAAACTACATAAAAATATTGTGATAAATATCCATTTGTATATTGAAACAGGAATGGGCAGAATGGGAGTTAGAAAAGTCTCAGATATGAAGCAGATAATAGCAATGCCTCATTTGAAATTAGTTGGTGTTATGACTCATTTAGCCAAGAGTTATCAAGAGCCTCCGGTTGATTCTCAATCAGTAAAAGAGCAATTAGGGATTTTTGAATCTGCATTAGCAGAACTTAATTTAAATCAGCCAGTAATTCGCCATGTTGCAAATTCTGGAGCTGCTGCTAAATTCCCTTGGGCCCGCCTTGATATGGTAAGAGTTGGCTCATTAATCTATGGTGAAGATCTAGATGATTTGCAAGATCCTAATCATGTTTTGAAACCTGTAATGAAATCATTTAAAAGCAAAGTTTCAATTATTGAAAGCAATGTACCGCCACATTCACCAATTAATTATGACGCGCTACAGTATACTAGAGATGATAAGCCATCTACTACAGCAACTTTACGTATAGGCTATGATTATGGTTTTCCTCAATATGCATTTCAAGAAAGTACAATGGTCTTAATTAGAGGTCAAAAATTCCCAGTAATTGGAAAATCATCTATGAATATGGTGGTAATTGATATTACAAATGAAGATCCTAATAATAAAGTATTGCTTGGGGATGATGCTGTAATTGTAGGCAAACAAGGAAAAGAAGAAATTACATGGGATGAGTTTGCTAAATGGAATAAAATGGGTATTACAGAAACTGTTTTAAAAATAGGTAATCAAAATACAAGGAAAGTCATTTCAAATTAAAGTTTTAATTAAGGTTTTATTGCCATGATAAAATGTGTTTTTCTTTTAAAAAAAGATTGGTTAATTAATAAATGCTAAATATTAAAGAAGTTGCGGTAAATTTTTTGACTGATGTAGCATCAGGTAATGTTATTGAGGCATTTGAGAAATATGGTTCATTAGAATTTAAACATCATAATGTTTATTATAAAGGTGATTTAATTTCACTTCGTAATGGTATGCATATTAGCCATCAAAATTTTCCGAATAAAAAAATAGAGATTAAAAATATATTTGTAGATGGTGATACGGTAATAATACATTCACATATGAAATTAGCACCTCATGATGTTGGTTTTATATTATTACACATTTTTAAAATAAAAAACAATGAAATAATTGAATTTTGGGATATGAATCAAGCTATTCCAGAAGATTCACCTAATCAAAATGGGGTTTTTTAGTATATAGGATTAATATAAGAATGCAAACAACAGTTTATCAAGACTTAGAGTTATTATTTCGTAATGCATTTCGTAATTTAGATATTGCAGATAATGTGCCTGTGGTATTACAAGATGCAAGTAAACCAGAATTTGGTGACTATCAAGTTAATGGGGCAATGGCAGCTGCAAAAGCTTTAAAAATGAATCCACGTGAATTAGCCGGCAAAATTATAGAAAATGTGAAAGCAGAAAACATAATTGCAAAAATGGAGATAGCAGGTCCAGGATTTATTAATATCATATTGGATGATAAATATTTAATTAATAAACTTACACAAAAGCCCTTAAACGTAGAAAATTACCCAGCAAATAAAGTAGTGATAGATTTATCAGCACCAAACTTGGCTAAAGAAATGCACGTAGGGCATTTACGAAGCACTATTATAGGTGATGCTTTGGTTAGGATATATCGTCATTTAGGTTGTGATGTATTAAAGCGCAATCACGTAGGTGACTGGGGTACTCAGTTTGGAATGTTAACTGCATATTTGATTGATATACAACAAGATAATCCAGATTTAGCAATGGAACTAAGTGATTTAGAAGAGTTTTATCGTAAATCTAAGGTTCGTTTTGATGAAAGCGAAGAGTTTGCAGCTCGTGCACGCGAATACGTGGTACGCTTACAGTCTGGTGATAAAGAAATTTTAGCACTATGGAAACAGTTTGTTAGTGTTTCATTAAGTCATTGCCAAGAAATTTATACACGCTTAAATACAACTTTAACACCTGATGATGTTTATGGTGAAAGTTACTATAACGATTTATTAGCCCCTATAGTAAAACAACTAATTACTGAAGGTATAGCAGTAGATAGTAATGGAGCTAAATGCGTATTTTTGACTCCTGAAGAGCTTGGTAGTAAAGAAGAAACACCATTTATTATTCAAAAAAAAGATGGTGGGTATCTCTATGCCACAACTGATATTGCAGCTGTGCATGACCGTGTACAAAAGTTAAATGCTGATCAATTGATTTATGTTATAGACTCGCGCCAATCATTACATATGAAACAATTATTTGTTGTTGCTAAAAAAGCAAACATAGCTAAATCAGAAACAGTAATGGAACATGCTGCATTTGGTACTATGATGGGTGAAGATGGTAAACCATTTAAGACTCGTAGTGGTGGTACAGTTAAATTGATTGAATTAATTAACGAAGCAACCGACCGTGCTTACAGCATGGTTAAGGAACGTAACCAAACTTGGAATGATGAAGAAATTAAAAATTTAGCAGATAAGTTAGCAATAGCATCTGTTAAATATGCTGATTTATCAAAAAATCGCTTAAGTGATTATATTTTTAGTTTTGATAAAATGTTAGCTTTCGAAGGTAATACAGCACCGTATTTATTATATGCATATACTCGTATTATTAGTATTTTCAAAAAAGCTAATGTCAATACAAATGATTATTTATGTAAGTCAATTGATTTGCAAGAAAATTCAGAACATAAGCTAGCATTACATATTTCACGTTTTGCTGATAAATTACTTGATACAGCACGTGAAAATTATCCACATTACTTATGTGCATATCTATACGAGTTATCTGGTTTATTTATGAAGTTTTATGAAGAATGTCCGATTTTAAAAGATGATGTTCCTCTTAATACTAGAGAAAGTCGTTTAGCATTATCAGCACTTACTGCAGAAACGTTAAAAACAGGACTAAACTTACTTGGTATAGAAACTGTTGATAAGATGTAAAAAAAGCTAACGTATTGTTAGCTTTTTTTATTCATGTACTATAAATTTAATTGTCGATTGTGTGAGCTAAAGTGATAAATAAGGCAACGATAGCAGGTCCAATTAAAACACCCCAAAATCCAAATATGGTTATTCCGGATGCCATTGCAAAAAATAATAAAAACTCATTAATTTTATAATCTACTTTTATATACTTAGATATCTGATTTAAGAAAAATATTCGAGCAAAATTATCTATTAAAAATGCCAAAACAAAGCTACCAAATGCAATAATAAAAACCGCGCTTATTATATGTCCATTTACTAATTCAATAATTGCGATTGGTACCCACACTAAAGCACTGCCAAAAATAGGTATAACTGATGCCATTGCAGTAAAAGCTCCAATCATTAATGGATTATAGTCAAAAAATAACATTAACAAACCAAAAGTTATGCCTTGTGAAATAGCAACTGCAAGAGTTGTATGAAATACAATACTAATGATTCCACTCACATTACGATAGATTTTTGCTTGCTTAGATGTTTCAATTGGAATCAATTTCATACAAAATTTAGAGATTTCTTTGTAGTACAAATGAAATAAAAAAAATAAAGCTATAATCAACCCAACATCTAAAACAATCTGACTAATATTTGTAAGATATTTTTGACCAAAAATCCACATTTGTTTTAAATTTCCTTGGTTTACCAGATTATTAGAGTAGTCATTAATCATTGTTAAAATAGTATTTTTAATATTACTAGAAATCCAAGTTGTTGAGCTTATATATCCAATAGTATTAGCTTTTAGATTTACAAAGCCTTGATAAATTTTGCCATAATCAAAATTATTAATTAAATATGTAATAATAGTACAAATTGGTATAACTAAAATTAAGATAAGAGCTAACGTCAAAATTGTTGCAGAAATTAATTCTGAATTTTTTGATAATACGGTAGTATTTGATTTTATTAATTTTTGTTCGATACCATAAGCTAGTTGTCTAGTCGTCATCATTAAAAGCCAAGCCACAACAGCTACTTGCAATATGTCATGAAAAAGCCATAATACACTCAATATTGATATGACAAATAAAACAATGAGAAACCTATCTTGGATTTTTTGCATTGTAACTTCCTTAAATATAAATTAATAATTATTTTATCACCATGAGGTATAAATAATTTTTTAAATGTATTGTATTAATTATACACTAAATTTATTGTTAATAAAAATGTTGACATAGTGTATACAGTTTACTAAATAGAATATATATTTACTAATGATACGTATAATAAGAGCAAAATAAATCATCAAAATAGCGTATTGCTATTATAACTACCCACAGATTAGTTTATAATAATTGATTAAACTAATTTTGGCCAAGCAATATGTTCACACAAATAAATGTAACTATTCCAAGCAAAGACTCTTGGTCTTATCCTATTACTATACAAAATGGGCTTTTAGATAAAATATCTGAGCTTATACAGCCTCATGCAATAAGTAAAAAGATTATTATTATTGCAGATGATATAACAGCAAAAATTTATGGTGAAAAAATATTAGCAGACTTATTAGCAAATGATTATCATGTTAAATTAGTTAAATTTAAACATGGTGAAGAAAATAAATCTGCAACGACTAAACTATATCTTGAAGAAGAAATGTTTGCATTTGGCGTTGATAGACATACATTATGTATTGCATTAGGCGGTGGCGTTGTAGGTGATATGGTTGGGTTTACTGCTGCCACTTATATGCGTGGTATCAAATTTATACAGATTCCAACTACACTACTGTCTATGATAGATAGTAGTGTAGGCGGTAAAGTAGCTGTAAACACTAGTTATGGCAAAAATATTATAGGTGCATTTTGGCAGCCAAAAGCCGTGATAATGGATTTAAATACATTAAAGACGTTACCTAAAGAACATATTATCAATGGATTTTTTGAAGCAATAAAAATTTTTCTAACATTTGATAAAGAATTCACTATATTTGCAAGTGAACACTTAAATGCTATTATTGATTTAGATACTAATTATGTTTTACCTATTATAAAAAAAGCTGTTGAATTAAAGTCATATGTAGTTGAGGTCGATGAATTTGAACAAAATTTACGTATGGTTTTAAATTTTGGACATACGGTAGGGCATGCTTTAGAAAAAATTACTAAATATAAACTATTACATGGATATGCAATTGCTTATGGTATGTTAGTTGAGGCAAAAATTGCTCATATATTAGGTTACTTAAGCAACGAAGATTTTACTTTTGTAAACGATATTCTAAATAAACTAGACGTTAATAGCAATTATTTATCTAATTTTGATAATAATGAAATTATCGTTGCAATGCGTGGTGATAAAAAAAACATCAATCAACAAATAAAACTTACATTGCTAAATAAAATAGGCAGTGTATATAATGTGGATAATAAATTTGCTTTTGCCGTAGATGAAGCAATAATTATTAAAGCATTGGATGAACTAAAGGTGGTCTAAATGGGATATAAAATAGTTAAAAAAATGCCAACCGCAGACGATATTATTACTGCATAT
>JAQUVM010000122.1 GCA_028693355.1 Burkholderiales bacterium | reverse complement strand
AATGAGAAAGAGAAAGATTTTATTAAAAACATAAAAAAAGATATAGATGGAAAATAATATATTTATATTTAGTGACCCGCATTTTGGTCATAAAAATATAGTAAGATCTGTGTCTTCTTGGGATGATAAGTCTGGATGTAGAGATTTTAATTCCATTGAAGAAATGAATGAAACAATTGTGAAAAACATAAATAGCACTGTTTCTGAAAACGACTTTCTGTTTTGTTTAGGTGATTGGTCTTTTGGAGGTCAAGCTAATATTTCTAAATACAGAAATATGATAAACGTAAAAGAAATAAGTTTAATACCAGGAAATCACGACGACAAATTGGTAAGTCTAATAAGGACAGATCCATTAGTTAGATCGTCATTTGTCTTATGTAGAGATATAACTATATTTAAATGTCATGGATGCATATTTGTTTTGTCTCACATGCCAGTAAGAGATGATATTGTTGATAAGCTACTAAGCGGTAGAAATATTGACAATACGCCTATTATATTAATTAATGGGCATCTTCATGGGAGTAAATATCCTGATAACGGATTTAAACGATATTTCAGGGTAGACGCATCAATTGAAACTAATAATTATCTTCCTTATAATATTCTTGATATAATTAAACTATACAATGAGTCAGAGTATATTTAAAAAAGGAATGTATTTTAGACGCAGTGACGGGGCTTTGTTTGTTAAACGAGGCTCCGTATACTTGTCTAGAAGATACCCTCTTAGAAGTTCAGAGAATAGATTATTAGAAATACCTTCTATAGAAAACCCAGAAGATTATACTATAATTAAAAAAATACAGTATAATCAAATGATGAACAATCTATTTAATAATAATAAGTTATTAAATAAAGATGATAAATATAAACCTGGAGGCGTATTAGAGGATGATATTTCTGAGAAAGATCTACCAGAGCACGTGTTTCATCAGGGAAAACTATGGGATGTAGATAAAAATTGGTTTAGATATGGTAGACTAATGCTTCGTATTGGTGACAACATGAAGATTACAAAACTAAAAAATTGTAGATATGCATGCTTGAAGAAAAAAGAAATAACGGACTAAAAAATGATTTTGCAGAAGATAAGCTTAGATGGGATCTTCTGCCAATAGAAGAAATAGAAGAACTCGTAGACATTCTAACTAAAGGTGCTAAAAAATATGCCGATAATAGCTGGCAAGAATTACCAAATGGAGTTGAAAGATACAAGGCAGCTTTAATGAGACACTTAGTTGAATGGTGGAAGGGCAATGAGATAGATGATGGTATTGGAGGAATTGGAGTTAGACATATAGCTCAAGTAGCAGTAAACGCTATATTTTTAATGCATTTAACTAAACATAATCCAAAATAATATTAATATTATGGAAATAAAAACTGTAAAAATAGAAAGAAATTACTATATAGCAGATGATGGAAAGCGTTTTGAACACGAGGACGATTGCATTGCTTACGAGAGAAGAGTTCTATTAGGCATAAAAGAAATAGAGGATACTACATTTTTAAACCTTTATTTAGATATAGACAAAGACAGTGATGACAACGAAGTAGTACCGTATATATTTACGGCAAACTCAAATTACTCAACGCTTGATTATTATTTCGCTTGCCAAATGGATAAAAAGTCTTATGACTTTTATAAACTTGGGATAAAGACCTTTGATCTCATGTGTAATAAATATGAGGCTCCAGAATATTTAAAAAAGGACATTATTGATGATGTTCAACTGATTACTGGTAAAAAATACATATTACTTTATCATAAATATGGCGGAGAACATATTGAATCATACGGATATGACGATTGCGTCATTTTGGATGAACTTGACCGTGTAATAGAATACACGAAAACTTGGCTTAACAATGCATTTTATTTAAATAAATAATTATTATGAAATTAGAAAAAGCTAGTTATGAAATATGGGATGAAAAAGTCCCATTACATGACCACATAGAAAGATGTGGTAGAATTTGCTATGCTAGTGAGCCTATTGGAGGAGAAAAAGCAGTTGAATTTTGTAATAGATTAATTAGATCTGGTCATTTAAGTGTTTTAGAACACGGAACAGTCTATTTATCAATGGAGTCTGAAACAGAAGAGAGTTTAAAATATGATGAAAATCCATATTCTGAATACTACGACAACGATGAATTTGAGCTTGGGCGAGCGTGCATATCTACTAATTTAAGGGTTCTTATAGAAAATAATTGGTTGAAAGATTTAACGTATTTATGCGAACCGACACCATATCATGATAAAAGGATAACAGTAAAATGGAACGTAAACAGAGCTATAGCCAATGAGATAGTAAGACACAGAAAATTTAGCTTTAGTCAGCAAAGTACTCGCTATTGCAATTTTAGTAAAGACCGATTTGGCAATGAGCTAACGTTTATTATCCCAAGTTGGATTGATGAGAATGTAATAATCAAAGAGTTTGGTTCATTAAACGGGTTGTCATATCATAAAGACATCGATAAGTTCCAATCATCAGAATGCGCTAATGAATCTAATTTACTGCAAGGGCTAGCCTTTTCTGAAGCGAACTATTTAACTCTTCTTAAAAATGGATCAAAACCAGAGCAAGCAAGAGATGTGCTGCCTTTAGCTTTAAAAACAGAGCTTGTCATGACAGGGTTTGCTCATAATTGGACTGCATTCTTTAAATTAAGATGCGATAATCATGCGCATCCAGATGTTAGACGATTAGCAATTAAATTAAGAGATGAGTTTTATAAAAAGGGGTATATAGTATGAGACCTACCAAAGTTTAATATAAAAACGTAATAATGATTGATAATTTTGAATTAATCAGTGAATTAATTAAAATAAATAAAGAAAAAGACTGCTTTTTTCATTTGCAGATAATCAGGCGTGGCAAAGACCACCCTGATTTACCTGCTGCAAATAGAACTATAATGCAGTATTTTATAGAAGATGAGGTGCATTTATCTAAACGAAAAGATGAAATCATTTCTTTATGCGAATTGTTCAAAGCTAGAGCTTATATAAATCTAGCCCCTAAAAGCTCTATTAGATTAGCTCAATTAGCTAATTGCGAGCTTTCTAAGCGTATATTTGATAACGACTATAAGAAAGTGCACAAGATATTTAATACTGCCGCAGGGAAGCTTAAAAGCAAGAATCCAATGTGGGTTATTGATGTTGATGATCCTAATTTGCTAAATGTAATATTAGGATACTTCGCAAAGAATGATATAGATATAAAAGCTATCGTTCCAACTAAAAGCGCTAGTCATATAATATCAAAACCGTTTAGGCTGGATCATTTTATGAAGGAGTTTTCTTACATATCTGTGCACAAGAATAATCCGACTATTTTATTTATACCAAATAGTATATAAATATGGAAGAGATTATTAAAATTTGTGCTTTTAGCGATTTTCATGGAGATTTACCTAATATAGAGCCATGCGATTTAGTTATTATAGCTGGTGATATTATACCGTTTAATATACAGCATAAGAACAATGATTCAAATGAATGGATTAAAACTGTGTTCACGGATTGGTGCAATGGTATTGACTGTAAATACATAGTTGCTATACCTGGAAATCACGATAGATGGGCTGAAGGTATTACTAAGACTAAAATGAATAAGTTATTAAGTGGAATAAGCAATATATATATGCTTAGAAATGAATTCTTAGAGTTAGACGTTTTAGACTCAGGTTATGATTTGAAGATTTTTGGAACTCCATATTGCGCTAGGTATGGCAATTGGCCTTTTATGAGAGAAGATAAAGTGCTTAAAAAGAAGTTCGCAGAAATACCAGATGGATTAGATATTTTGATAACACATGACCCTCCAAATGGATTAAGCGATTGTGATTATTCAAAATACGACTGTCAACATTTGGGATCTTTAGCTTTAACCGATAGAATAGAAGATCTAGACAAACTGGGTGAAAAGCCACGGCTTATTATTTGCGGGCATATACACGAAGGCTCTAGGGAATTTGAGAACGGGATAATCAATGTAGCCATGTTAAATATGCGTTGTAATGCTATAATAAACAATCCAACATATATTAATTTTACGTATGGATAAAGGTG
>JAQUVM010000121.1 GCA_028693355.1 Burkholderiales bacterium | reverse complement strand
ATTCTATCTCCCTGTATACCATGAGCTTCTACGTAAATATCCAGAAATATTACTGTTTGATAAATATGGTAATTTTGTAAAACAAATTCGTATAAGTGGAAATAACCATCTTTTACAACCCACAATACTTGCCATATCACCTCAAAAAGCTTATGCTTACTTTAGGAATGGAATATCCTCACCACAAGCAATTGTGGCATCAGTAACTTATGATGCTGGACTAAATTGGACTAAATTAAGTAAAACAAATCTAACTAATCAAGATTCCTCAATAGCAGTAGCTAATTTGAACGATGGTAGATATTTAATGGTTTATAATCAGCTTGGTAGAACACAGCTTGACTTAGCAATATCAAGGGATGGCATAAATTGGAAACCATTTTATAAAATAGAAAATACACCCAACAAAGAGTTTTCCTACCCTGCTTTACACGTATATAATGATGATATACATTTAATGTATACAGATAACAGAAAACACATCAAACATGTATTATTCAACCGCGAATGGATTAATCAGGTAACAAAAAATGTTAATTAATGACAATATAATACAAAATTCTATTCAAGAAATATTTATTACGATTTCTGTAACTCTGATTGTATTGTACACTTCAGGAGTATATAAAAAGTCACTCTTCTTTAGTATCATGATATTTCTTACTATTAGTTTAATTAGCAATATAGTTCCAATTCATAGAGAAAACTCATTAGTTGAAATAGTTCGTGGTGCAATTGGTGATGTAAGTATTACTAGTGGAATGTTGCTAACTTGTATGCTTTATAAAACTATTAAAGAAATAATAACAAATAAAGAAAAAAATATACCATTATTATCAAATATAGGTTTAATCATTATATTTATCATTGGAGCTACATTATACCTATCAACATTTGGGTTTATTCATTATGACATCTATAAACTCGGATATTTATCTCCATCTATGTTGATTATCTTTAGCTTAATTACCTTAACCTTGATTTTACTTAATAGACAAATTGGATATATCTGGCTTATAGCCATGATTTCACTTTTATTTCATCTGCAATCCTCAAATAACTTATGGGATTACTTGATAGACCCAATCCAATGGATCACAATCGGAAGTATATTAATTACCAAACTATTTCATAGAAATAAAGAACAAGAAATAGTAACCCTATAAAAAAACTCATAAAAAAAGTGCGCAATCAATGCGCACTTTTAAAATTCAACAGATCTACTAAACAATATTTTCTTGTTGAATACCTGATACTATCCACTTTCCATTTACTGAATTAGCTGGTTTTGTAAAATGCCATATTTCCTTATAATCTACAACAGGAGAAGATGGTGATTCACTTACTTTACCAAAAAATAATACCGATGCTATATAAGTTGCATCTTCAGTTGTTGCATCTAATAATGAACAATCTAATTGGCTAAAATCAGCAACATAATCATTTTCAGTTATTGAAGATTTTATATCATTATATAAATCAGAAGTCATATACTTTTCAACTTCATGTACATTATCAGGAGTATTCATACTTTGAATATGTAAAAACATTCCCTTAGCTTGACGTAAAAAATATTGAGCCTCTACTCCGTCTGGTAATTTTTCAATTTGTGGGCGTGTTGGTACTTGCTCAGCTTGCTGAGGATTATTTTGTCCATTACCACCACTTGTATACTGACCTGGGGTGTATGTTCCATTTGAATTACGCATTTGCGGTATCTCAAAATTTGAATTATTTTGATTTTGCTGATTAGGCTGGTTTATTGACTGTCCTGGATAAGCAGGAGTTCCAGCACGGCGTCTAAACATCATCAGTCCTATAGCTAAAAGCGCACCTAAAATTGCAATCATGCCCCACGGAATTTGCGAACCTTGATTTTGATTTGCAGCGGCTGATTGAGATTCATTATTATTTGACATTGCTTTGCCAAGCATATAACCACCAATAGCACCTGCGGCTGCTCCTGCAACTACAGTACCAGCTCCAACTCCATTACGCTGTGGTTGAGCTTGTGCTGCTCCAGTAGAGCCAGCAGCTCCTGCGGTATTCACATTATTAGTTGTATTCGTGGTATTAACTGAACGTTGCATACCTGAATTTCTAGATTTGCCAATTCTAGCAGCAAATGCAGACTCACTAAATAACAAACTAGCTAATAATAAAACCACACTTACTTTTTTTACTGAACTACGCATATGAAATAATTCCTCCATCATAGTTATTATTTTTCAACAATATCATAGCCTAAATGCTCTAGAGTCTTGTTAGTCACTATTCTACCACGCGGTGTACGTTGTAGTAAACCTTGTTGCATTAAATAAGGCTCAATTACATCCTCAATAGTTTCTGTAGACTCACCTATATTCGCAGATATATTATCAAGTCCAACTGGGCCACCTGCAAATTTATCAATCATAGCTACAAGCATTTTTTTATCTAATACATCCAAACCCAGTGAATCAACATCTAGCATCATTAAAGCATCATTAACTATATTTTTATCTGCTATACCATTATTTTTTATGTCAGCATAGTCTCGCACTCTCCGTAATAGGCGATTAGCAATGCGAGGAGTTCCACGAGAACGCTTAGCTATTTCATAAGATCCATCATTACTAAGTTCCATATTTAATAAATTTGCTGATCTTCTAACCACGATAGCTAATTCCTCGGGAGTATAAAAATCTAACCTAGAAATAATACCGAAACGATCACGAAGTGGGTTAGTTAACATACCTGCCCTAGTTGTTGCACCCACCAAAGTAAATGGCGGTAAATCAATTTTTATTGAACGAGCTGATGGCCCTTCTCCAATCATAATATCTAATTGAAAGTCTTCTAATGCGGGATAAAGAACTTCTTCAATCACAGGGGACATCCGATGAATTTCATCAATAAATAGCACATCGTTAGCTTCAAGATTGGTTAGTAATGCAGCTAAATCACCAGGTTTTTCTAAAACAGGCCCCGAAGTTTGCTTTAAATTGCTTCCTAATTCTCTCGCAATTATATGAGCTAATGTTGTTTTACCTAACCCTGGAGGCCCAAATAATAATACATGATCTAATGATTCTTGTCTAAGTTTACTGGCTTTTATAAAAATATTTAACTGCTCTTTAACTTTACTTTGTCCGATATATTCAGAAAACTCTTTAGGTCTTAATGCTCTTTCCAATACATCTTCCTGCGGCGTTACCTTTACTGCAGTTATTATCCTATCTTCAACTATAATCTCATCTTTTTTTATCATTTTTTATCTATACCGCATTTACAATTTAAAGTATCATTATATCAAATTACTTATAACTTAATTACCTAAAGCATCAATAAAAAAAGCACACGTAAACGTGTGCTTTTTTTATTTTTATAGCTACTATTAAACGTGAGCTTTAATATAGTCAACTGCTTTTTGTACTGTAGTAATTTTCTCAGCATCTTCATCAGGAATTTCGCAACCGAATTCTTCTTCTAAAGCCATTACTAGTTCAACTGTATCTAAAGAATCAGCTCCTAAATCATCAATAAAAGATGCATCATCTTTAATAGTTGCTTCATCAATTCCTAATTTTTCAGCAACAACTTTTTTTACTTTAGCTTCGATATTTTCCATCAACAAATCCTTCTAAATAAATAAACCTTGAAAATCTTACATAATCAAATTAACAAACATTTGTTAACTATATACATAGAGTTCAAAAAACTGATATCCAGTATATTAATGGATAAATAATCAATCCGTCAAATATAATTTTCATTGTTTGATTTTGCGTTTAGGAAATAATGTAACCCGTTACTAGCATAAATACGGTAAAATATGTTCTTCGTGGAATTTTTTTAAAAAATTATAGATAAGAAAAACATATATGAATGAATCATTTGATATTTGCTATTTAGATGAAATTATTATTGAGGGGCAAACTATTGAGGGAAAAAAATTTCGACCTAGCGACTGGGTTGATAGGTTATGTGGCATTCTAGCTGATTTTCAAGGTAAGAAGTTTTCATATTCTCCATCCTTACGCCCAATGATGTTTAAGGGTATGCAATGTGTAGCTGTAAAAAGACAATTAGCTAGCCTCAGTCCTGATGTATTTAGTTACATTATGCAATTTGCTAATGATAATCATTTGATTATAACA